>JAHJGZ010000041.1 GCA_018823795.1 Candidatus Omnitrophota bacterium | reverse complement strand
CTGCCTCCCCGCCCGTCATAATTGCCCGGTAACGATAGATATCGACCGGAAATGACAAGTACGATACGACACGTTGAATCTGCTCCGTATCACCTGGTATAAAAAGCTTCACAATGATATGCTTTAACGTATCAATATGTTCATGGGAATAGAGCTTCCTCAGGCGTTCCCGTTGCGCGTTCAGCGTTGCATAATCAAGGATTACTTTCCCTAATGGTGCGGCATAATCCCCCCGCTCTAAAACTTTTATAACACTCAGCTGTCCGTTTGTATTAAGCAAGAGGATATCAATGATATCAACGTCACTTATAAGCGGCTTCGGAAGCACTGACCATGTCACATCACAGAATTCATGAAGATTATCGTTAAGATCGTTAATAATCTCTCCCCGCACATATGACCTATTTTCGACTGTAAATAATTTTCTTTTCATATGTTTCGGACATCCTTCACTTTACTAAACCGATAACGGTTTGATACAAGCTCAATAATTCTTCCGACCAGGTATCCTTTTTTATCGTGGCTAAAAAGTTCGTATCTATGTCGAGATATCGCGCGCTATCCTGTTTATTCCAACGAGCACCGCTGTCGTGTAACAATGTTTTGCAGGCGCAGGAACCGATATGATGAACCGTGAGATTCAAAAAACGAGAAGTGATGGCATTCAATTCTTTCATTAAAAACTCCGTACGTGCCGAATCAAGCTTTTCATCACCTATAATATTAAATGTCGTATGTGGACAAAAGATTTGACTCGTCTTAATCAGCTTATACGCCATCCGCAAATCTTCGACCCGCAATGAGGTAAGCAGTAATACACTATCTACAAGAGATGAAATTTTTTCTTGAAGATAAAAATCAACATTAAAAAAATCGAGGAGAAAAAGTGCGGTCTTTCCCTCAGTATCAAAGACCTGTGGTGCCATCGACGTTACTGTTTTAAAAGTAAAAAAATCCGGAAATATTTCTTTTGCAATAACAAGCAATTCAACGTTTTCGTATAATTTAAATGTGTGTATTCTTTTCGAAAAATCGATATCGACATACGCGGGTACATCAAAATTGTTTTCAAGATGTCGCCATGAATCTTGATGGGGATTCGCCGAAACAACATATATTTTATAGGGTGCATGCACCAAAGTCCTCGCAAGTTCAATATGGAACAATAACGATGCGGTAGGATAGACAATGGGAAAAATACTCACCGTTTTCAAAGAAGGTAAAAAACGGTATGTATTTTGCTGAGGAATATCTTTTTGATTTAATGCGCGGTGAATAGTGCTCGATTCATTTGATAGGGTAGAAGAAGAATTAATGGAAGCCTCTCCCTCTTGTTCCTCTAATGAGGAGAGGAATACATGCGAAACATCCCTTAGTGTGCGTTTTTGATTATTCGTATGCTCTTCCATCGACAGTCAAATATACCTCTGCGTAATTGTGCACTAAATAGGGTAATCATAATTATGAAACCTCAAAGATACAATCTTCACCACCAAAAGGATTAGGAGCTCTGTACTCATTAGCAGGATCGGCAACCCATATATCATCAACAACGTATTTGTAACGATACACTCCTAAACTCAGCGGTACTACAGTTGTCCATGTTGTTTCACTTAAACCGGGGGTATTCAACTTTTTCCTTTCCCAATTATTAAAATCTCCCGCTATTTCAATACATTGAGCTTCTTGAGCACAAAAAGAAAAAAGCACACCACCCGTTACCACTTTTGGATAACAACTAACTGCAACGTCTGTACGAGAAGCAGTCTGTATCTCGATAGCAACAGTAGTAGCAGTTGCTACCACATCGTTACCGGAGACCTCTTCACGTACCGAAAAAGGAGAAGGATCTTCTTTTGCCAAAAAGGATGAAATCGAAGGAATGTCATCCCTCCCACACCGCTCCATTATTTCAACAGCAACTTGCATGTAATCTTTAAATCCAAGCGAATTTTTATCAAATTCGGTAATGGGCTTACCCGCTTGTGCTGCCTCTTGTAACTTGATATTTTTACGAACAATGACACTCAGATTATTATCACCAAAAAAGTTTTTGATGTCCTCAACAAGCTCTCGCGAATGTTTTGTGCGACGATCGAACATTGTTATGACCGAATGAGTCGTTATGGCGCGGCCAGTAACTTCACGTACTAAGGCAACTGTTTCAAGTAATTTCTTCAACCCATGTAAAGAAAAAAAAGACGGTTCAACAGGAACAAGCACTTCATCTGCAGCACATAATGCATTAAAGGTAAGGAGCCCTAAACTCGGCGGACAATCAATAATAACGTAATCATAGGCATTTTTCAGCGTCTTTATTTTTTCTGCTAATTTACTTTCACGCCCCTTTATCCCAGAGAGTTTTTGTTCAATAGCACTTAAAATAACCTGTGCCGGCGCTAAATCTAAATTCTTGTAACCCTTTACAATGACATCACTAATATCGACATCTTTTCCGTCTTCATCAAATACATCAAAAAGACTCTGCTCAAGCTCCTCAGGGTTTACACCCAAACCGATAGAACTATGTGCTTGTGGATCAAGATCGATAAGTAATACTTTTTTTCCTAAAAATGAAAGGCTTGCTGAGAGGTTAATACTAGTTGTTGTTTTACCACATCCACCTTTTTGGTTTGCGACGGCTATGACTTTTACCATAGTACAGTATCCTTTGTTTATCGCAGTTAAAAAAGTTTTACTCCCTTATTTCTTACTGTGTAAGTGGATTGTACCTCACTTTTTGAAATAAAGTCAAGCACTTTCATAGTAATGGGTTAGAATAAAAGTGAAGATGTTCAAAAAAGGACTGTTAGGGAATCAACGGAAATCCCTCGGTATGGGTTATTTCTTGTATTGCGTCTTTTTCATAGATAAATAACGTTTCAACCTTCTGCAACTTGGTTGCTAATATCATTCCTTGCTCTATTCCCAAAACAAAAAATGAAGTCGATAAGGCATCAGCCACCATGGCACTCGGTGCAATGACTGAAACAGAAATCACCTGATCAGCGGGATGCCCGCTCCGCGGATCAAGAATATGTGAATACCGTTTCCCTTCATGCACAAAAAACTGCTCATAATCACCACTGGTTGAAATCGCTTGTTCATTTAAAAAAATAGTTTTAATCATTTTCTCTTCTGAGCGCGGATCTCTCACCCCAATACTCCATTGCGTCTTGCCCAACGGTTTACCAAATGCAAAAATAGTACCACCAATATTAACGAGCGCACGGGTAATACCGCGTCCTTTTAAGGAGGCAACAACTAAATCGCAGGCATATCCTTTTGCAATGCCGCCCACATCAATCTTTGTTCCTACCTTCTTAAAGCGTACAAATTGTCTCCCGCGCGCATTTTCCGATACGACAATATTTTCGTATCCAATAGTCTCCATACACTTCTTGATCGCATCAGGAGTGGGAATGGTCTCCCGCTGCCGTGCTGCATTCCACAATTCAGTTAAGGGAAAAACCGTAATGTCAAAAGTTCCTTTTGTTAAGGTAGAAAAGAAGATACTCTTTTCCACTACAAACATGAGGTCACTCGATACATACACCGGCTTATGAAAAGCACTTGTATTAATACGATTTAATTCACTACCTTCGTCAAACACACTCATAGAATTTTCTATTCCTCGTAATATGCGAAATGCTGACTCAAAAGCTTCGTGTCGTCGCCCTTTGTCCTTATCAATAAGCGTTATTTCACATACGGTTCCCATAATAATGTCGGCACGGCGTTCAAGCGGTCGTCGATAAAAAAAAGAATACCCTATGCCGATACTAATACATAGTACGATACTTATAATAATCAATATTTTTATTTTCATACGTTTTAAATTCTTTCCTTTTGAAGAAGTAATTGCATGTTATTGATACAACTGATATTTCTTAATGTACAAATAGACTGATGAGGGCAGCATATTGGTTACATCGAGGCCCTTTTTGATTGTTTTCCTGATAGCCGTTGATGAAATAGAAGGAAAATCCCCTTCTAAAAATATCATTCTCTTCGGCAGCGAAGCATACGGAAAACCGGGCCTCCCAGCCACGACAAATTGTGCAAGGGTAATGACAACCTCGGGTTCCTTCCAGGTATGATATTCATGTAAAAAGTCAGACCCGACCAGAAAGAAAAATTCAGTATCGGGAGGATATATTTCCTTTATCTCACGAAGCGTATCAACCGTGTACGTTTTCTGTTGCTTTTGTATCTCAATATCTGATATTTCATACTGCGGTTTTCCTTCTAATGCCAATTGCAACATTTCACAACGACAGACCGCCGAGGTAATTGACGATGATTCTTTATGCGGTGGAATAAAGGCAGGAATAAAAATTATCTTTTGTAATGCTAACTCTGATAACGCACGTTGCGCCAAATCAAGATGCCCATCATGCACCGGGTCAAAGGTCCCACCAAGAAGACCGATTTTCATACTATCCCTCTGTGTACTATGTCCGTATTTGTCCTTTGCCAAGAACGATATATTTGTACGAGGTCAATCCTTCAAGCCCCATCGGACCACGGGCATGAATTTTATCAGTCGATATGCCGATTTCAGCGCCTAAGCCATATTGATTACCATCAGAAAAACGGGTTGATGCGTTTACCATAACCGATGAGGAATCTACCGTATCGATAAACTTTTGTGCTACCCTTTTATTTTCCGTTACAATAGCGTCAGTATGCGCAGAACCAAATGTGCGAATATGTTCTATTGCTTCGTCTAAAGAATCAACAATGCGCACCGATAGAATCAAATCTAAATATTCAGTCTCATAATCCTCTCTGCTCGCCCGCCTGATACCCGGGACTCCGCGTAAGAGTGTCCGTGTTTTTGAACAACCACGGATTTCACATCCTCTGCTTTGCAAGCGCCGTACACACGTCGGCAAAAAGAACGGCGCTATCTCGGCATGAACCAGTAATGTTTCCATCGCATTGCACACACCCGGCCGCTGGAGTTTTGCATTCAGTACAATATTTTCCGCAATGGTAAGATCCGCTGCCTCGTCAACATACACATGACAAATCCCCTTGTAATGTTTAATAACGGGGATTTTTGATTTCTCAACGACCGCGCGGATCAATCCTTCACCACCCCGCGGTATGACAACAGAAATGTACTCAGTTAATACAACTAATGCATCAACCGCTTTCCGATCAGTCGTACTGACAAAACTTACTGCTGCCTGCGGTACGTTATTCTTTTTTAAAACATCGCGAAAGAGTGTTGCGAGAATATGGTTTGAACAATATGCTTCACTCCCCCCTTTAAGAATAATACTATTGCCGCTTTTAAGACTGAGTGAAACACATTCAGCAGTTACGTTCGGCCGTGCTTCATAAATAACAAGAATGACGCCGAGTGGTACAGAAACTTTCCGTAATTTCAGGCCATTCGGTCTTTTCCATTCCCGTAAAATTTTTCCAACCGGATCATGTAAACGAGCCACCTCAAGAATTGAGTCCGCCATTAATGCTATTCGTTTCTCATCAAGCCGAAGACGATCGAGAAGCGCCGATGACAATCCTTTACGCCGTCCATTCTTAACATCTTTAGCATTTGCTCTTAAAATGCGAACAGTGTTTTTTTGCAGCGCCTTTGCCATGTCTTTTAAAATCTTATTTTTTTCATTTTTTGCAAGGGCTGCCACCTGTAGTGATGCCCGTTTCGCATCGCGCGCCAAATTGGTCATTTGAGTTCTTAAACTCATGAGGTTCCCCCTAGTCCAGTATTATCATATTATCCCGATGAATTACTTCATCGTAACCACTTGCACCAAATTGTTCTTTTATGAATACGGTTTTCTGCCCTTTAATTAATGCTAAATCGGTATGTGAAAAATTGGTAATACCCTTGGCAAATTCCTTTCCCTGGTGATTAACAATTTTTACCGCATCGCCAAACGTATATTCCCCTTTAATAGCGGTAATACCACTCGCAAGAAGACTTTTCCCTCTCTCAACTAAAGCACGATAGGCCCCTTCATCAACGACAATTGTTCCTGTTGTTGAAAGGTTTGCCGTAAAAGCTAACCAACTTTTTTTTGATGCTTGCCTCTTTTTACTCGGTAAAAAGATAGTCCCTTTTTCCTCACCACGTATGAGAGAGGTAAGAATATCTTTTCTGCTCCCATTCGCAATAATAGTCGGGAGTCCCAATTTCATCATAAAAAAGGCGGTTTCAAGTTTGCTCTTCATGCCACCGACCGTCGTACCGCCCTCAACCGTATGCAAATGGTCTTTAAGACTTTCATCAATGGTATCAACGGTAGAGAGAACAGAATGCCGCCGTCCGTGTTTGACAGAAAAACCATCCACATCTGATAGGATAATAAGTAAATCAGCATTCGTCATCATGGCTACTTGTGCAGACAGATTATCATTATCGCCAAAACGAATCTCTTCGGTCGCAACGGTATCATTCTCATTGACAATGGGTATTGCTCCCAGTTGCAATAATGAATTCACCGTATTGCGCGCATTAAGATATCGCGTGCGATGATGAAGCCCGTCAATGGTTAAAAGTATTTGCGCACTGTGATAGCCTTCTTGGGAAAAAAACTTTTCATAGATATTCATTAACTTACCTTGTCCGATCGCCGCTGCCGCCTGAAGCGTGGAAAGGTCATGCGGCCGCCGTTTGAGTTTTAAAATACTCATACCACAGGCAATAGCTCCTGAGCTGACAAGGATAACTTCTTTTTGATGTGTTTTCATCAAACAAACAATATCGCTAACAATTTTCCCTACCCGTTGCGAAGAAAGATAGCCTGCATCGGTCGTTAAAATACTCGACCCGACTTTCACCACAATCCGTTTGACGTTTTTTATGATTTGTTCTCTCATGAAACACCCTTTACTTTATTGTAGCAATTCTTGAGTCCGTTGAATAACGGTATCTATTCCTTCTCCCGTTTTCGCTGAGATATTATAAACTTCTTTGCATGTTTTCTTCAATGTTTCTTTATCTTTTTTTATCTTTTCGTCTACAGCCATATCACACTTATTAATAAGGACGATATGCGGTTTTTGGCATAATTCGCTCGAAAAGGTTCGTAACTCCTCCGCGAGCATCTGATATGCATCGATAATGCCCTCAGTAAACTCACTCGTAGGATCGAGGAGGATGTACAGGAGCTTTGCTCTCAACGCATGTTTTAGAAACGCACTCCCGACACCTTTACCGTGAGCAGCCCCCTTAATCAATGATGGGAGGTCACACAGAATAAACCGAGTGTAGTCCTCAAGTTCTAATGATCCCAGTTGCGGTGTCGTCGTCGAAAAAGGATACTCAGTCGCCGTTACCTTTGCCCGGGTCAGGTGTGAAAGAAGCAATGTTTTACCAGCATTCGGAGGACCAATTAATGCAATATCGGACGGGATTTGATAATCCAAGATACATTCAAAGGTCTCTCCGTCTTTTCCGTGCGACGGTGTCTTATTATCATGGTTACCACGGCCCGGCCATCCTCCACGAACCGCAATAAACTCATCATGAACAGCCGATAAATTACGGATGATGTACCCTTTATCTTTATGCAAGACAATGGTACCCGGTGGAACTTTGAGAATAAGATCCTTCCCACTTTTCCCGGTTTTCTTATTGCTACTGCCCTGCGTACCACTTTCAGCTCTCAGATGGGGATTAAATTTAAAATATTCTAAATCTCTGCTGTTTGCATCGGCACGGAAAATAATATCACCCCCTTTACCTCCATCACCACCTTGGGGATAATATTTCCGGGGCCCGCGGTTTTCAAAACTTTCACACCCATTGCCCCCTCTGCCCGCCTGTAAATATACGACTGCTCTATCGATCATGGTATGTATTTCTCTTGTTGAACGTATACTTTGCCAGCCAGCTGGCAAAGTATTAATTCCGACATAGCAGTTACGTCGTTTCACTCCGTAACTGCTGTCGTCATTAAAAAAAAGGCCAGAAAATGATAGGAAAGAATCTTTCCTTAATTCCTGACCGTGTGTGTGTACGGGATTTTAAATTTACAAAGGTAATACTGAAACCGTCCGATTTGGTTTGTAATGAACACGCCCCGCGATAAGGGAAAAAAGGGTATCATCTTTCCCACGTTTTACATTGACGCCAGGACGAAACTTCGTGCCTCGTTGCCGTACAATAATTGAACCTGCTTTTACCGTTTCCTTTGAAAAACACTTAATGCCTAACCGTTGCCCACGGCTATCGCGCCCATTTTCTGAACTTCCTAATCCCTTTTTATGTGCCATGCTATTTCTCCACCTTCATGTTTGTTATTTCTACTAATGTGTATTTCTGTCGATGTCCTTTTTTAACTTTTGATCCTTTCCGTCTTTTAAATTTAAAGGAAATAACCTTCTTCCCCTTCGCTTCGCGTACGATTTTCCCGCTCACTTCAGCCCCGCTTACATACGGGGTACCAATATGACATTTTTTCGTATCAACAACTAAGAGAACCTCTTTAAAGCTTATTTCATCCCCTGCTTTTCCAAGCATTCTATCAAATTGATAGGTCTTGCCCTGTTCAACCTCAAACTGTTTTGTCCCCTGCTGTACTATTGCATACATACTCATACCCTTCCCCTTTAACGCGGCTTCTTTCTCTCAATAACTAATAATAGAGGGGTAATTATACGGTACCTAATACCTAAAGTCAATAGGGAAAAACAGTTTTGTTCATTTCCCTCTATTTTCTAAGCCGACAATTGAATCCGCCTGTGTGTACTCAAATCCCCATTTTACGGCATTTGCCGCAGTTCCACATGCAGCAACTGCAGCAATACCTACTGTATCTGACAATGTTTTCACCGCACCAAAATGCCTACTATGCATTATTGTGCTCTAAATAGGCATTTAAGAGCAATATATCGATATCTGCTAATTGACCACGTAGTAATATTACCGGTGTTACCATATCCTCAACAGCAACGCCGGTTGTGATAAAGTATTTGCGGTAAGGGTACGAAAAGACCGCACCCTTACCTGGTTGTCACGCCCTGTAATACACCCCCTCGTTAAAAGTGCACCACGAACACAACTTCCTAAGCAAATACTTCTAATTTTTTCCTTATAATCAACGCTTTTATTGTCTCTTCAAACGTCTCAACGAAATCTGCATTAAATAATCCGCTCTGTGCAACGCCAAACATATCAATACCAAATTGCTCTAATTCCTCATGACTGAGGTAGAGATATCCCAATTTTCTCATGGCTTCTGGTGTCAGAATGCGTTTTTCTGGTGTACTTTCTTGGGTGAAGACTTGTTCAATAGTGCTCATGACATTACCAAGCTCAAAATAGTCAATAATATTGTTTCCTGAAACTACCCGCACCTGATTATCAACCGTATTTTTCAATGTCTGCCCTATTGCTTTATCAAAAAGTGATTGCATATGATTTTCAAATACAATGATTCTATCGAATGTTCCACACTCTTGAATTTTTGATTTTAAAAAACCAAATTCCCCTGAATAATCCTTCTTGATAAAACGAACGATTTCAACCTGATCACGTCTTATTCCTAGCGTATGACACATACTGGTAACTATCTGGCTTGCATATGCTGCGACACTTCTCAGATAATCTCCAACGGGCTCCGCTCTGCGTAGAATCATAGCATCATCAACATAAATAAATATTTTTTCATAATTAAACAATCCTGCGGCTTTCAATGCGGTACGCGTCTTGCTATCCAAATTGTTCAACTCGTTTATTTTTTCAATAAAACGTGAATCAAAAACAAGGGCTGACGAAGCATGCTCTAAAGGAATGGTTTCTGTCCTTTCATCGCTGAGGGCAGTCTCAAGTAACATATCGGTAATTGTGGAAGCAAGCTGAGGATTCCAAACGGTTTGTTGAATAAGTTCAGTAATAACCGGTCTGACAACATCGACAGAATCTTTATCAAGAGTGGCTTGTAAGATACGATAAAGCAGACTATTTTTAAATTCATCAACAAGCACCTTGGTATCTGTCACTTGCGCATCAGAGTATTCAGGCAAATAGGGCCGGATAGTATCAGCAGAGATTTCTTTTTCTTGATCGTTAAGGAAGGTAATGAGGATAGTATTTCTCCAGATAGATGGTATGGTAAAGTCCGGAATGCCGGTTGCTTTTTCAATTATTTTAATAGCATCGAGGATTCTATTAATCCTGTTTTGTAATATATACAATGAATTATATTTTTCGGCAATGTCATCTCGATATATTGCATCGATACCATATTGTGCAAGCTCTTTTATATTCAAATCAAATGTAATCTTTTTTGCAAGATTCTCAGGCGAATACTTACTCTGTTCATTCTTCTCGACAATGCTTTTAAATGGCCCATTTTTACTATTATCACCTAATGAGCGTTGTGCTTTATGCAAAACAAAGGATATAATAGTTTTTAACCACCGTCTCATTGGTGAAGCCGTCCACTGTCGTTTAAGATATGCAGTGAATGGTTCCTTTGGTTCTACGCTGCCCCATAGAGTACCTTCATGATACTTTTCATAAAAATCAGGATGATAATCTGCGTGCCATAGTGCAAGTATCTCATTTGTGACAGCTATCAAATTGAAGACGATAACCGCTATCCAATAATATGTTAACCCTGGCCATGCATTGTGTATCTCAAGCATTCTATAGAGTATCGCAAGAGTAAAGGCAAAAAGAGGATTTCCTGCTGCACCCCAAAGTGCGGTGCCGTATTTGTCAACCCATACTCGTGCTTTCCATAGTGCCCCACCCCACGTCCATTCCACGTATTCGCCAAATCTTTTTGCAACGAGAATGTGGCTGAACTCATGAACAGGAATAGCCAAGAAAACAAAAAATATCGGACGAAGAATTAAATTCTGCAGAAGCCAATTCGACCATTCTTCTTTAAACGGTTTAAAATTAGCAATAAGAAGGTGTTCTGGTTTTAATTCTTGAGAAACATCCTTTATTGCAGTAACGACACCAGCCTCTGTTTCAATTTCCTCTATGAGACTGAATATTTTTTCCATTCGAAATGGTTTTTTGAGAAATGCATAAATAGACCCTTGCTCTTCAGCTTGCATAACCTTATCATTTTCAACATGGGCACTGATCATTATTACAGGCACTTTATCATGTGCAATTTCTTGTGCGAACCATAATCCATCCTTCCCCGGCAAGCGCCAATCAGTGATGATAAGATCAAATGGCTTTTCTGCCTCTTTATATTTTTGTAATGCTTCTTGTGCATTTTGAGCTATTTCAATTTCAAAACTACTTCTGTGATTCATTAATGCAAATTTAAAACCGCGCCGTATGATCTCTTCATCTTCAACGATTAAAATACGTTTAATATTTTTTGCTACGTTACTATCCTTTTCACCAAACTGATCCATTCCGTTTCCCACATCGTCAGTCGTGCGTTGGCTTGGTTCTTTTTCGATTTCGTCTAAGAGTGCATGCAGTTCTTTTACATCAAATTCCTTTTCAAACCCTCCACGAAAATAGTTGAGGATTTTAGGCGGGGCGTATCGTAGGCTCGATGCCATTGAAGAAATCAGTATTACCGGTGTGCCATCTCGTGAGATTTTTTCAGCTAACCAAAGGCCATTACGCTCTCCCGGCATGCGCCAGTCAGTACTTACCAAATCGAACGGCTTCCCTTGTTCTTCTGCTTCTTGATATTTCAACCATGCATCATCAGCATTGTTTGCTGTTTCAACGACAAGGGTTTTTTTCCACATTGTAAAAACATTCTTCAAAGATTCTTGCATCTCTTCATGATCATCAACGATTAATACACGGTTGATTTTTTCCGGTAGCGTCGTGCCATCCCCAACATCATAGAACCAGCTCTCTGGTTTATCAGGCATCGTCGGCGATGTGTCGGATGACGCCCCTTCAATTTCGTCTGCAATTTCGGTTAAGAGAGCTTGTATATCGTCTGCGTCACATGGTTTATCGAGAATACCTTTCAAATGTTCTTTTTTCTGTCGAGGAACCTCTTTGAAATCATGACCACTTGCCGTAATCATTATCACCGGTATTCCGTCCCGTGCTATTTGTTCAGCAAGCCAAAGACCATCATGGTCTCCCGGCATACGCCAATCAGTACTCACTAAGTCGAATGGCTTCCCTTGTTTTTTAGCGTCTTGATATTTCTGCCATGCATCATCGGCATTTTTTGCTGTTTCAATCTGAAGTCCTTCTCGCCACCCCTTAAAAGCCCAGGTAAGCCCAACACGTAATGGCTTTTCATCATCTACGATTAATACTCGCTCTATTTTTTGTGTCGTACTATCTTGTATTTTTTCTATCTTTTCAGACACATCAGGTAATACATCTTCTGTTGTCTCAATCGCACCATCATTCCCTTCAATTTCATTTAAGAGAGCATGTATATCATCCATTTCAAATGGTTTTTTGATCACACGCCATAGATATCCGCTGCGTCGCGCCTGGTCTATTACTTCTTTATCAGCAACCGCACTAATCATTATGACAGGAATTCTATCAGGTGCAATTTGTCGCGCTAACCAAATGCCATCTTCTCCCGGCATCATATAGTCTGCGCATACGACGTCAAATGGTTCTCCTCGTTCTTTAGCATTCTCATACTTTTGCAAAGCCTCATGCGCATTGTCCGCTTTTTCGATTTCAATATCTTCTTTCCAATCGAGAATTGTGATCGCTAACATACGCTGTATACCTGGTTCATCATCAACGATTAACACGCGCGCAACTTTTCGTGAAGTTACAGAACTAGCATATTCCGTATTGTCCAGCAAAGTCTTTATTGTCGCTAATAATGCACTATTAGATTTTTGTGCAGCATGTAAATATTCAATACGAAGACTTTTCATGCTATCATTTTTATAGTCAAAAGCTCCTTCGTGTAATTTATGTTCAAGTGTTTCTAAATAGTTCCGTCTTTTAGCAACATGGCTACCCACAATATCGAGAATCTTATCCTTGTTTCCATCCGCATAGCAGGTGACGATGTCCCTGACAAAATTAAAATCAAGTGTATACATTTCCGGATCTCCTTTAAGACCAGAAGGAGCAAAAAGCTTGACTAATTCCTTCGTGCTTTCTTCCCATATACTAAAAATATGTTCACACTTCGCAACATCGCTCGATTTGTAGCGACATTCATAACTTAATGAATGGGGATCTTTCTCACCAAGTAATCCCCGTTTCTTGGCTAATTGTACATAGGGGCTTCCTTCTTGAATACGAAGACTGCCAAGAACGCGCGCATTAATTTCAAGAAGATTCATTTCCTCAATAAATTCAATATTTTCCTGCAACTCTTGGATAGTCGCAAGCGGATCAAAGAAAATAAAACCAACTTCAATATTAAAATTAAGTTCCCGTAAAATCTGTAATGCTTTTTTGTTCTCAGCGACTGACACCCCTTTTCCGTATCGTTTCAATTGTGAAGGGCTCCCTGATTCAATGCCTAAATATACCCGCTCAAGCCCTGCATCCTTAAGAAGCATAAATATTTCCCGTCGGCGTTTATTTCTTTCTTCTTCCCCTTCTTTATAAATAGCATCTACCCGTGCAGAAAGAACAGAAATCGCAATTCGCTTATCCCCAACAAGTCGTAATTCATTATTGATCTTCATGACCCCTTCTGCAAAAGCTTGTACTCTATTCATTGTTTTTTCAAAATCTTCTTCTTTTCGCAGAGGACCAAAAAATTCTGAATCAATAATATAAAATCTGTGCACCTTTTTAACTTCAGCAAAATATCGGATTTCATGAAGAATATTTTCTAATGGATAGGGCCGCCATCGTGTATTGCCCTTCCCAAATTGTCCGCGGATAGAACAGAAGGTGCAATTTCCCCATGGGCATCCCCGACTTGTTTCAACACCAAATGTTTTTTTCTGTTCATATAGTTCCGGCGCCATCTCTTCTGTAAATGTAGGATAATCGTCCAAATTGACAAGTACAGGTGATCTCAATGCCATGGTGTCCCCTGAATTTACTACCACATTTTGAATGTCTGCAAAGTAAGACAAATTCACCAGTGGATCCTCCTGTTTTGAGACTATGTCCACAATTTGTCTTAATGCACTTTCTCCTTCTCCAAGCACACTGATTGTTTCTCTCAAAGACGGCTGTTCAAATATCCATTCTGCGCCAAACGTCGTACCAATATTACCAAAAACAAAAAGTGGCGCTTTATCTCTCAATTGGTCACGAACCCTCATAATGATTGCTTTCGCAATATCCATTGTTTGCCATTTGAGTGAGAGGCCAACAATTGTCTTATGTAATGCGCTATTACTGACAATTTCATTAACAATAAAATCTATTGTTTTTTGAAAAGCCGCTTCAGATGTATAGTGTTCATTTTGAGTGCGAAACAGCTTTAACATATCTATTGCCTGCACATCTAATCCGGGTACTTGTGATCTCAAGAAAGCTGCTAAGGTGTTAACAGCAATATCGGTTTGAAAACGTGCAAGAAACTGAGGTGAAATTAAATTAATTAAGAGGACTTTCGGTGGTACTTGTCGGCGTTCTACTGGCCCTTCCCGTCTATCCAGTCCGCTTCTTCGCTCATCCTGACCATCAGGAAGTGGAATGTCTTCTTGTCTTCTATCCATTTTCGGTTCATGTCGTTCATCATATTCAGCGAGTAACGCACTAAAATAATGGGCGGTACCTTCACCCAAATTGCCTGCACTGCGTAATTTCTCCATGGCTTTTCTCGCAATAGTAATTGGATGAGGATGTTCATCAATAAACTGGGTAATTAAATTAACAAATCCTGTTGCTCCAAAAGGATGATCAGCACCATGGTTTTCCTTTTCTAATCCTTCTTCAAAGAACCGTACACTATACTCAAATTCTTTACGTGCTACGCCTTTTGTTTCGGAAAACAAAAGGCTCTCGTATCGATCCTTAATATTAGCCAATACCTCATTTTTCATGATATACAACACTTCTTCTTGTAACGTTGGTTTTAAAACTCCTGGATTGCTTTTTTGCAAATCCCGGTAATTAACCAATATATAACGGTACAAGCCTTTTGCACCAAAGGCATCCCAATTATCAACGTCATAGAGAATTTTCGCTTCAATCGAAACGTCTTGGTGCTCGTCCCAAAATGTTTTATCCTTTTTATCATGAAAGATGAGAGCCTCATGTATCCGTTTCTGTTCATCCGCGGTAAAGTCATCTGCAAAATGGTCATCAAAATATTCAGCTGCTCTTTGTCCATGATTTTGCCGGTCCTCTATTGCAAAGAGGTCATGTAAGTAGGCAGCGGTCGTTAATACGCACCAATTAATCCTCTCTTTTTTAGGAAGTCTTTCAGCCAACCGTTTTGCCTTCTCAAGAAGATCTTCTGCATGCCGAAGTCCATGATCGATATCATCTTTAAAAGATTCTCCCAATGTGGCAATTATTTTTTCTTTTAACTGCGCAATATCCTTCTCACGATCACGAACTGGATCTTCATCACGCGGAGGAGTTTTATCTTCTATTTGGGCAGGTTCGTCAATCTCCTCAGACTGTTTTTGAAAATCCTTCTGCAAAAGATACTGCGCTTTTTTATAATTATCTAACAAAATCTCCAGTTCCTCTTCATAGAGACAACCATCATATGTTTCATGAACATTTTTCCGAATACCGGACTCTTTTATCATTCTCTTAATAATGTCTTGGCTGTGGAAACTAAAAGAACCGCCAATCCTTTCAGGCAAAAAGCCTTTTTCCTCGCGAAATTGTTTTACACAATGGAGTATCATAGAAGAATAGACTCCTCTGTCCTGCCACGGCTCATCGACTTCACCAGCTATTAAAACGATCTCCTTTTCTTTTTCTCTTATCTGCCGGAGAGCTACTGTTTCCCCTTCAAAAGAGGCCTGAAATATGCGACACTCTCCTCTTCCCAGCAGAAGATATTCTCGTGCAAGTTCCCAGAGCTCTTGTAATCGTCTCTTCCTTCGCATTAAAAAAGACGTGATTATCGTAAGAGCCTTGTAACCGGCAACTTCTTTAATGACAAGAGGAAATATTTCACCTGATCTATCTTGCACAAAGGTTGTCGTTTTCTTCATCGGAGATCTTTTTTCCTTCATCATTGCGAGGCCAAAAGCAAGAAAAGGAAGCGCTAACGGCCCCACTGTCCAATAATCAACCGTATGTTGACCTACGAGGTCAGAATAAAAGGTACCGGGACCACTAACAAAGTGGAATAGCATAAGACCGAAACTAATTGCACACAGGCCAGCAATGATAGTTACCAGTGAACTTCCTTGGTTATTATTGCGAAATTTTTTATAGCCAAAAGGTAACACCGGATAGACAACATACTGATTTAATACCCTTCTCCGTATTGTTTTTAGTTGTTCTTCCATTTCACGTTGCGCCATTTGAAGGACAACTTCTTCACCATCAAAATAAGTAGCGACAATACCAATTAAAACACCATCGTTATTTAATATAACATCACCAATTTCGAGATGGTGCGGTTCCTTAATGGCAACCGGTTTTCTCGGTAATGTTTTTGTTAATGTACTCAGATCTTGAATTTCTACCTTGCGCTCATCGTAAACCACTCTATATTTTGATAAGAATGTAATGCACGATCGGATATCAAAATCAACTTCTTGGGGAGCACGTATTATTTCATTGCGCAGCCTCTTTATCTCGGACATACCACTGGGACCATGATCACGTCCGGCTAAATCCCCGCGTCCATAAAATTCAGCATCACGCTCATGTCCATAGGCAAACGCATTAATGATGCCGGCCAACCCGAGAGTAAAACTAGTTGATAAAGTAAACGGTTCAAGCCCTAAAATAAATTGCATAACTGTCGCTAAGGTCAAAAAACCTCCGATACAATAGGCAAAAGCTAAATTCGCACGCAAGCCCCAATGAAAAGCAATGCCGCCTTCTTCAAGCGCTACTTCTCCGGTCCACCAAAAATGCCAGGGCATATGAAAATCTTCGCCAACAATTGCTGCACCAATAATATGCCCGAATTCATGGATAATCGTTGCGCCAGACAGAAGACAGTACGGCCGCCGAATAAAATTTTTAACAACAAAATTACCGATTCTGCCCAATCGTATATATGGATTAAACGGTTCCTCGTTCGCTAAAAGCAGCTGGGCTGGTTTCATTGGCTTACTAAATATTGCGTCCATGCTGCGCGGACATTTCGCTAACACATCCTCAATTCTTACAAGCACTGCATTATCCTTTTCCATTTTTTTCGCTTTTTCTAAACCATTTCGGATACTTTCAATATGAAGGTAAAATCGCTTATCTTTTTTTGCTATAAATTCATTCAAAAATAGTTCAAGCGTTTCAACAATAGCCAATCGCACTAAAGGATCTTCTTCGTAGCGGAATGTAAATACCCATTCTTTTTCAAAAGCCGATTTTTGATTATTCAGAACGTTTAAAAGAGGCCGATAGGAAGAAATATGTTTCAGTCTCCCCATTGCCTTCACTGCAGTAATCCTCACTTCAGGTGAAGGATCTTTTTCTTTTAACGCATAGTGGGGAATTCTTTCGTTCGCATCATTAACGGTTGTCCAAAAAACCCGTTCATTAATACGATGGTCTTCGCGATACCCTAATGTCCCCAAAATATCAAAAACAAGGCAACGCACTTTCACCTCTTTTTTCTGCAACAACTCAGCATAATAGTCTGCCTTAGTAATGCCTCGCCTGTGCAGTATCTCATTCGTGCGACTCTTCTTTACGGTAAATTTTGCAATACTGCCAAAAACGATCCGTGCTATTTCCCTCATTTCTTCACTACTAAAAAGATGAGAAGTGCCGATAACCTCTGCAAGTTTACGCATGTTTTCTAAAATCAATAGCTCAACATCACGATTATCAGTTTTTGCAAGCATCGTACACATCGCAGAGAGGGATTGCTCTATCCACTCTTTTTCTATACCAGCGCTCGTATAGAGCTGTCTGATATTTTCAAAAATATCATCTCCTTTAAACACGCCAGATCCAGACACTAAGATTCGTGCCCCTGCCATCGCAGCTAAACGAATCGTCCCGGATTTTATTCCTCCATCAACGATAATCTTTGTTTTTAAACGACGGTCTTGTATGCAATTATTCAGTCTGTATATTTTTGGGAGAACATCTTTACGAAAATCTTGGCCGCCAACGCCCGGCTCTACCGTCATAACCGTAATATAGTCAAGTATATTTTTCTGCAAAATAGCTTTCACCTGTGCAAATTTCGTTGATGGATTAACTGCGATTCCTATTTTGATATCGTGTGTACGAAGCAAGGTGAAAATCTCATTCATTTCTTTAAAATCTTTTACTGCCTCAAAATGGAATGTAATGGCTTCAATACACGTCCCAAGTGTTACGTACTTATTAATCGCTTTAATAATTTCATCTTTTCCTTTTATTATTAAATGCACATCCAGTGGTATAGAACTCAGTGTGCTTAAACGCTGTGCTAATGCATATCCATCAAATGCTTCAGGTGTCATAACGCCGTCAAAGTGGTCAATATGAAATAAATCAATCCCTGCAGCTTGCACCATGATTACCTTTTCTTCGAACCCTTCTTTCACATCAAGGAATGACGGTGATATCTGAATAGGTTCTCTCTTGAGCGGGAGTTGGTAATCACTAAAGGATACGAACAGAATTGCAATAAAAAAAGCGGAAAGAACTGCTGGGAAAACGGTACGATTCACAAAAATGATCTGCATTAAAAACGTGCTGATAGTGTCGAGATAAGAAGAAAAATAACCCAACACACTATACCAATATTTTGCAAGCGATATTCCAATGCCCATCCCTCCAGACAAAAAGGCACTTACTTTCAACAAAAGAAAACCATCGTCATCCTTACCCCCTGTATACGTAACGGACAATCCCTGTTCTATGCGCCATTCTCTGATTTTATTTATTAGTTCCATAAGTCTTGAAAAATCAGGAAGTGGTGGTGATGAATAAAGATGGCCCGAGTACGAACGTTTTTTCGGCTTTGCTTTAAGTATCGGTATTATTTTTTCCTGATATATCTCGTCCAGTTCTTCGTTGGACACATTACGCCTCCCACTTTTGATAGAACTTAAAACATCTAAAATATCATTCCCCCTCATATAAAGCTCCTCAAGAATATAATAGCCAGTTGTTCCTCTTCCATCCTCGAGATCGATAGTTTCGATAAGGGGAAATTCTTTTAATGTCAATTTATTTAAAAGAGCGCTACATTCCGAAGCACTCATCCCGGATACTTTTGCTATTTTACTTGGCGAATAGGCGGCATCTTCTGTTGTTACGTTCTTCTCCAAAAGCACCCGGAAGACTCCCTGCAAATCGGCATATTGTATCTTCTTGGTCATGAACGAACTACCACGAAATAAAGGTGTTTGAACACCGTACGGATTGACGTAGTCAGTAATCACAACGGTCCCTGCACTATCGGCACCGTGCAATACTGCGAGTTTTTCTTCTCCTTCAGGCGAAAGGTGGTCTTCCATATGACTGATGAAAAAATCATACCATTCCTTTTTCGCCTCTTTCAATCGATGAAAAAATATGGTGCCATCACGGTGATTACGTTCCAACGCGGCATTACCTAAGTATGGTTCGAGAAGTCGTGTTGCTCGTAGAGGATCAGCTTTAAATGCGTGAGTAAAGATTTTTGAAAGATTAAAAAGATAATTTTTCTTATGCATTGTATCATCAAAGAGGAGCCCCAATATAAAAGGGAGCCTTTTTTCAAAGACATCCATCAAAACATCATCGTCACTGGTCAACTGATTGATTTTTTGCATCACATGATTAATATCAAACCATTGAGGTGTAAAAAAGTCACATAAATCATCGGCACTGACTGGTACAGAACGGCCATCACCCAGAAGAACCCGAGGAACTGCCTCTTCTGAAACTACAGAAGCCTTTGATACAACCACTGTCTTATCCGGTAAAAATAGTTTTACCGCTTCACTTTTGAACTTCGGGTTATACTGTGAAACTATTATCCTTATAAGTTTCTGTATATCTGTTCCGGTTTGATCAAAAAGATCAAAAAAGAACCGTTCAGTCTTAAACACACGAAAGACTTCACCACAATTCGCATTGAGCATGCTCAAAATACGACCGGAATCATCAGTGGCACGAATATTCAACTGATGTATACGATTAATAATTTGTCGTTTTACTTTTTCCCGATCAGATGAAAAATAGGTACTATAGATATGGTCAAGCTGCTCATTGCTACGCTTTGCCCCGAAATAGTGTGCCAGCGAAATCATGCCAAGCTTTTCCATAATATACAGGGCAGCTTCCACTCTATTGCCATTATGCTCGGGATGAATCTTCCAATACAGTTCTTCAATTTTTCTACCAAGCTCACGCGCTTGAGTGGACGTTCGCATCTTATACGTATTACCAAAATCGTAAATATATGTGTCAAGCGTCGGCTGTATCTCTTGCATTAATTTTTCAAGTGCAATCTTTTCCGCCGCTTCTTTTTCCTGAGCCGCCTTCATCGCTGCAACTCGCTCATCTGCTACTTTCTTCGCAGCTTCCTTTTCTGCTTTCGCTTTTGCTTCAGCACCTGCCTTTGCTTTTGCCTCATCTTCTGCCTTCCGCTTCGCTTCTTCCTCAGCATTTACCTTTGCCTCTGCATCTACCTTGGCTTTTGCCTCTGCCTTTCTTTTCGCTTCCTCCTCAATCCTTGCCTTTGCTGCTGTATCAGCCTTGACTTTTTCCTCCTCATCTGCCTTCGCCTTTGCTTTTGCCTTAGCCTCTACAGCGGTTTTCTGTTCTGTCGGTGCAGTTTCGACTGCTCTGGATAATACAAAAAGTTTTTTTCGTAACTTATCCATAACATTATCAGGAATATCTTTCTGTATGAGGCGAACAATAGATTCGATTTCCCGTCTTTGAATTAATAGAGCAATCTCTTGTATCGCATGTACCCCTTCCATATCCCTTAGAAAATCGACTATTGCTAAACATTCAGCAACGGTATTGACAAGTGCCTCCTCCTTCTCTGTCATTTTTGGTAGTGCCCATTCGAGCGATCCTTTTTTAAAATCAACGAGTGCTTTAAGCTGTTGCCGAAGGATGGTAAGTGTCATCTTTTTTTTCTTTAAGTATGCTTGTAACTCAAGAGCTTTCATACTAAACTTTTTGGCCATAAACGTAAAATGGCCATTTGTTTCAATAAATGCCCGTCGTATACTTTCTGCTTCTTTTTTTTCTCTTTCCTGCCGAGCAGCTATTTTTTCAGCTGCCCTTGCCGCTTCCTCTTTTGGCCTCTTTTGAGCTGCCTCCTGTACTGTTTTTTTGTGAGCGAGTCTCGCTTCGTTCAGTTGTTGTAGTAGTGGTGCAGCATCTGCCCCTATATGCATCAGTAGCGTCAAAAGCTT
This sequence comes from Candidatus Omnitrophota bacterium, assembly GCA_018823795.1. GTDB lineage: Bacteria > Omnitrophota > Omnitrophia > JAHJGZ01 > JAHJGZ01 > JAHJGZ01. Next base: position 36,508 of record JAHJGZ010000041.1, on the reverse strand, counting down.
GTCGGCAAAAGAAAAAGCTTTACGCTCGAGTGCAATCACGAACTGATCATAATAGTCATGTTTCATTTCATCGAGCTGTTCAAGCCATAATGTTTCCTCATTATCCAGCTGTCTTTTAAACCCATTAGTTGTTTGCCCATTTTCTATCGTATCAAGCGTGTTCTGGGTCCATGCCTTATTTATCCCCTGAGCAATAGCATTCTTCTCCTGAACTTCTCGCTGTGCCTGCCCTTTTTCTGCTCTTTGCATCAAGTCATCAATAAATGTCTGCCACTCCTCATTCTCTGCTTGCAAATCATCTTCAATCGCCGCACGTCGTTTTTCATCCTCACCTGCTTTGTACGCTTCATATTCACCCCATAAATCTCCAACATCCTGTTCTACTATTTTTATTTGCAGTTGAGCGCGCCGTTTAATCTCTCTATTTCTCAGTGAAATCATTTTTCTCAGTTCGGATGTATTTACATCAGGATGACGTTGTTCAAACTCTTTTACTCTTGCCCGAATAACAGCAATAACCTCTTGATCCTTCGCCTGTAAAATCGATGGAATAACAGTGCTAAGAAATGCCCTTAGAACTGCTACTTTACTATCTGCTGTTTCGGTAGCTGGTGCTGTCTTCTCTTTCTTTTTCGTATCTTTCTTCGTTCTTGTCTTTGCAGCAGGTTCCGCTTTTTCTTTTACGATAGTTTTTGTTTTTATCAGCGCATCCGCTTTTATCATCTCATCAGCAAAAATATCTCTCAGCAAATCACGATTTTCAATACCAAAAACAAAGCCCATATCATACTCAAGCGCTTTCAACAGTAAGTTCCAACGCAGTTTGTTTTCTTTACTCAAAAGCTTCTCTGCCTTTTCTATGTCTTGTTCGGTAATTTTTAATCTTCTGAACTTATCAAAAATTCCTTTATACGAAATACCTAAGGTTTGAACGGTTTTCCCTTTATGCCTTTTGTGTTTTACATAAACAAGTTCGACGATTTTCTTTTCAATAAGCGCCATGAGCTGGGCTAGATCGATTTCGCCTCTATTCCATGAAAATGCTGTCTTTTGCTTTCGGTATTCTTTTGGTTTGATTTTATACTTTTGAAGTTTTGCATACAGCGTTCGATACTGAACGTTCAGTATCTTTTCTACTTCGGTAGCCCGGCCGCCAGTTCGGGTAAAGACATATTCAAGAACCATTTTTTCCATGGTTTCTAATATTTCTTGTAATGTGTATGTGTCTTCTTCGAGATTAGGTAATGTTTCGAGTTTTTCTGCCATCTTTCCTTCATCACCTTCGGCTTCTTTGAACGTACCCCGTGCAATCTCTCCGAGTAACCGTTCAGGAGACTTCTCAGCATACCATCCGGATTGTTCCCCTGTGGTAGAGCGTAAATTAAACGGAGGAGGTATTTTAGATGGTGGCAGCTTTGCCGTTGTATTAACAACGTTCTTAAAAAGTACCTCGAGTACTTTATACGCAGAGGTTTCTTTACCATCAATCCATGTCATTTTAATATCTTTAAGTTTCTTTTCTTCTCGCAAAAGGCCATATTTAAATTCCTCTTCGGCTTTCTTCCAAAAGAGCTCAAAGAAACCAAGGTTTGTTCGTTTCATCTCCTCCATCACACGGCTCGCATTCTGTGATAATTGAGCTCCCGTATAGCGACTATGGTTTATTTCCACTATTGCATTAATAATCTGAGCGGTATTTCTAAAAAGAAGTTTTCCCGTAATCATATTAAAAAGTATGCCAACGAGTGCATACATGTCTTGAGCAGCGATAACATCCATTACTTTATTCCCGTACATCTCTTTTAAAAATGAGAGCTCAATTAATTGGGTAATATTTGCATAATAGGGTGTCCCGCCAATAACGAGTTTCTTCCGCTCAACATCCCGTAAGGCATTGTCTAATTCTTCACTAATGCTTTTCACTGTCGTAATGTTTGATAGGGTCGTGTCAAGGCACTGCTGCCTTTTATGAAGGGCAGAAAGGATATTCTCCAGTTCCGCGTTATTTACATAATACGTTTTACCACCAATGAGACGTTTCTCCTGCGCCAAACGTTTTAAATTAGCCCCTAATTCAATATCAATAACACCAAGCTTTCCAATGTCATCAGCTATTGCCTCCTTTACGTCAACATGAGAACTGCGTAAGTGCACAAATAGATTGAGCGCTTTTAAATCCCGTAATACTAACTTCTCATTCTTTAATGTCATGCAAAAATCAAAAATCTTCTGGACAAGTGGTTGAACGACTTTACGCTGCCGCTGCCATACGACCCCTTCACTTCTTTCAATCACGCTGTTAATGTAATCACGAATGGCTTTTTCTTTATCTAAGAGCACACTTCTTTTCCGTAACGCTTCTTTTGTAAGAGAGAGGAGATATTCTTGAAACGCTGCTAATGATCCAAGTTCTTTTTTGTTTCCCAAGAAAAAATGATACAACTCGATCAGCATCTCATTCTCGGTATCGTATGGATTGTGTCCCTGTAGAAAATAGTCGAGATTCCCCCGAATCGTATTTGCCGTCTCATCAGCGAAACGGTCTTTATGATGCACTTCTTCTACCAAAGAATCTAAAAATTTAACCGATTTTAGGAACGGCATACAGAGCACAAATTTTTTGTGTACTTTAAGTAACCGAGCGTGCTTCCGGATAATTTCTTTAATTGCCCCATTATCGCCCGGAATATCTACACCGATGTTTTTCAGGAGTATCCCAAGTTCAGGATAGGCAACTTCAACCCCGGCCTCTTTTATATCGTCACCTAATTCTTTCTCTTTGGTAAATGCTTTAATATACTCCTCAACCTCTTCTTGCCCCGCAATCTTTAAGAACAAGCCGTCTTTAAACCATTCACTGAGAATTCTAAAGCATCTGCTTTTTGACTGTGCACTTAACGTGTGAATGGTAATCGTCATTGTCTTTTCAACAGAAGAACCATCAGTATCTTTACCAAAAAGTTGCAATGTATAAATCGTCCCTGCAGCGGTTTTCTTCTTAGGCGCATCAGGATGATCGACGTAGCCATTATCAATCTCAATACCTTCTTCTTTGAATAACTTCGCTGCATATAACCAAAAGAAGAGCCAGGCCGCATCCTCCTCTTTCATTTCACGGGAAAAGTCAGGAATAAAGGTATAGGTCCCCTGCACATCTTTCGCATCCATAATCGTACGGGTACCCCCAAAATCCAGGCCGTACTTTTCCTCAAACGTCTGGGTACTGCCTAAATCAGTCTCTTCATCAACAACCGCTTTTTCAGGTTGCTGCTCCTCTTCTAACTCATTCCATAATTCACGCAGTCCAGGAAAAATATTCGGTAAATGTGACGGTGGTGTCTGTTTCGGTCCCGGTGAGATGTTCTCGGTGTGTCCTTTATTAATAACATCACTAACAGCATGCACTAAAACAGCTTGCACAAGTGTATCAACTGGTGTTTTATCCGGACCATATGTTCTTCCATCTTTACTTTCACGTGCTGATTTGAGTAAAAAATCTAAAGGAAGGTAAATAGTGATTTGCCGAATCTCTTTTCCCTTACTCTCGTCCACCGTGCGGACACTACTGTAATCTAATCCTTTACCGTTAAAGAAAGTAGGCAGAATCATAAATCGTGGCGGTAAGTATTCTACTTTGTCATCGTTCAATACCCTGTTGATAGCTTCGGTATGTTGTAAGTAAAGTATCGGATTGTTTAAAAAGTACTGCCGGTCATCATGAGCAGTATCAAGAAGAAGGTCAAATGAAAAATCAGCATTAAGAATGGTGTTGAGATATTCAAGTGCGGTAACATATTTCTCTAAGGTGTCGTCTTTCACCGTATTAAACCAATCACGTAATGCTTCCTGATATCGTCCCCCGCCTATTTCCGGATAAATATTTTCACTCATCAGAGTAGCGGCAATATCCCTATAGAGAATAGTAAGAGAATTTTCTTCGCCCATTTTTTTAATGCTTTTTATATACTCCTTCAAACCGTCTATTAAACCGCGAAGCTCGTCTTCCTTAAACGCGAATATTTTCCCCTTCTCGAGGGTATCTCTGACAACTGGTTGAAGATCGATCGGCTCGCCCGTCGCAGCATCTTTACGGGAAAGAAAAGAACTTATATTAAAAGACGTTTGAAGTATACGTATCAATGCGATAAAACCTTCACGATAGCCATCTATATCCACATTGGGCATGAGGTCTAATGAATCTGCCCGAATACAATTATTAATCAGAACAAACCGATGCGGACTTTTTATTAGTTCCTGCACATCCCCATTTTTCTCGAACCAATCCTTCGTTATGGCGCTGTCTCCGTCTTGCTGTTCATACTGCACGAAATTTTGAAGACTTAATTCATGAAAACCTTTTTGCTGTTCGGTGTCACAGATAACAATATGGCGTTTTATCATGTCATAATAGACCCTTATCTTTTCAATATCCCAACCTTGCTCTTCAATGCCGCGTCGACAATACGCCTGTACAGCTTTTATAATTTTATAAATAAATTCTCTTTGTTTTTCTCGCGGTTCCTTTTTAGCCTTGAAAAAGTGAAGTCTCGCCAAATTGTTAATTTGATACGTACTAAAGGCGTGGGGAATACTTTTTACGATATCCATATCATATATGTGGCCAGTAACATTATTGACCTTCACCCGCATAATTTCAGTCACCTCTTCATCAAGAGGAACGCCATAACATTCATGGAAAATTGTAGTACCATCTCCCAGCCGTTCTCGCTCAAACCACAACTCCCCTTCCTCAACAGCATAGACGATCATTTCTTTAAGATCTTCCTGTTCCGAAAGAGTTGTCATCGCATAACCGTATTCTGATTGTGCTTTTTGTATGATGCGGTCAAAGCTATTCTTATAAAGTACTGCAAGATCTTTTATTATAATTTTTTCATCTTTGAATTCCCGAATAACGTTACCGGCACGTTTCGCTAATGCAGCGACCAAATAGTTTTCATAATCGTAAAGTCCTATTCCTTTCTCCTTGTAGGTACGAACAAATGCTGCTACATCGTCGACCGTTACCCCAGAACTATCAACAACAATACCCTCGCTGAGCAGTAGCATCTGTATTCTTATCTGGGGGATGTCTTCCGGAAGATCAACGTTGAGTTCATATTTTATTCTGTCTATGAATTCTTCAACCCGCCGGATACTTGTATCGGTAATGGGCTTCTTCTTTACCATTTCTCGAACCTGTGCTATTAATTTGTGTGCCTCTGTATACGCCACTAGTATCGCCATGACATCCTTCTCGACATCTTCCGGCACCTTAACATTAAGGTCTTTTTTCACCTTTACCACTAATCCTTCTGCCGTCCGGACACTATCCTCCGTAATGGGACGTTCTTTGACTTTCGCTCGAATCTGTGCTATTAATTTTTGCGCCTCATCATACGCTGCTTGTATCACCAGAACATCGTTCTCGATATCTACCGGTACTTCAACCGTAAGGTCTGTTTTTACCTTTGCCACTAATCCGTCTGCTGCCCGAACGCTATCCTCTGTAATGGGCCGTTCTTTAACTCGCGCTCCAATCTGTGCTATTAATGCTTGTGCCTCATCATACGCGGTTCGTACCGTTGATACATCCTGCTCAAGAGCACTCAGTTCCTCAGCTGCACCGTTCGGTCTTACGCGATCCAGCAACTTCTCAGCGGTCTCAACATTCTCTTTGGTAATGGGCCGTTTCATAACAATTCCTTGAATCTGTGCTATTACTTGCTGCCGTTCATCATACGCTAAAGGCATTGCGAGTATCCTTTTTGCGGTATCTGACTGTATCATTTGCCGCAGGTCGTTGAGTATGAAATCGTAATTCTTAAAATAAGGACGAATATCCTGTTTTAACGGATAGCGTTCAAGAAATTTAGATAAACGGAATAATTCAGGATAGATGGTGCTCAAGATTTCTTCATCACCTTTGTGAAGAACATCTTTCAGCACTTCAAGAAAACCTTCTAAGATAAGTTGATCCTCTAAGAATGCTTTTTCTACCAGTGGGGGGCGTTTTTTTCCCTTGGAGGGATGCTTCTTCTTTTTCTTTTTGTGTGGTTTTTCGCTTTCCTTTGAGACGTTTTCTTCCTGATGAGACAAAGACGCAATACAATCATCTATAACCGTACGTAATTGTGTCATGTCAGCCTTGAGAAAAAAATCGTTTATAAATGATACGTATGCTTTTCGTTTTATAAGAATACGCTCGTCTTTTTTCTCCTGTAGCAGGGACCATTCTTCCACAATTTCTGTCATTTGTTCTATCAGCGTTTGAAAAGCCGAACGTTTCTCCCCTTGTTTTATCTGCTCAATACATCTATCAAATAATTCATTCAGAATTTCTTTTTGTTCCTCTGTTTCTAAAAATACCGATGCGCATGTATATATATGCCGAGCCGCTGTGCGTTCCCCCTGTTCAAGATATATTTTTCTTAAAAGTAATAATACGTCTTTCTTGAGAATATTGAGATACTTCTGGCCGTCTCGTTTTTCTACACGTTCAATAAGTTCATCAAGGGATATTTCATCGCCTTGAGATATACGCCCTTCCTGCCTGACTATTTCGTTTAGACATGCTCGAATAGCGTGTAATCCTTTTTCTGTATTTCCCTCACCGCTATATGCTGCTGCGATATGATATAATTGTATCGTGACGGCCAGCCCTTTCTCCAGATCATGTGCTTTATGAAGCGCATATGCTTCCTCAAGATACGTTCGTGCGTGTGTATACTTTTCTTTTGCCTCTGAAAACTGGTTTGCTTTCTGTAATTCATCTGCTTCTCGTAGACATAGTTCACCGATGGTATCAAGCCATTCCCACTGAAATGAATGATTAAATTCATAAGGATCATACGCTTCCAGTATTGTGCGCGCTTTCGTATGTTCCCCACCTGCTGCCAAACATCGTGCATAAAAGACCTGTGCATGCTTATGGTCACGCCGTATGGCAGCTGCTTCTGTCATATAATGAAGTGCTTTGTCATATTGTGCATCTCGATAATATATAAGAGCGAAGGTACTTAACGTATCTGCTCTTGCTTTACCAAATCTTTCCCGATCACGTGTCCTAACACGGTCCCCCATTCTTTGATATATTTTAAGGGCTTTCTGAGCATAAGAGAGTGATTGTTGTAGCGATTCTTCTTGAAAATTCCAGATAACCATATTGTAATACGCATCGCTTATACGTTGGAAAAGGCTTGCCTCTAAATAAGGGTGTTTAACCTTATCGGTCCTCATCATGCGCAATCCTTTTCGGGCTACCTCAAGAGATTTTAATTCCTCATGCGCTTGTGTATAGTAAACACTTAAGGATACAATCGCCCTAAAGAGGTCCATGGTTTTAGGAGCATGTTCTTTTAAAATTTCAACCGCCTGACTACATGCGTCAACTGTTCTTTCAATGTTATCCCATTCATCATATATATCTGCTATACAGTAATACGCTTTCCCGGTAAGAAAATTCGTAATGGGACAGCCTACAACCTTTTCAAAACAATCTAAGGCTTCTTCATACTCCTTTTTTGTATAATGCTGCATAGCCTGTTCAAATATTTGGGCTTGGTTTTCGATTTCAGGATCAGAAAATGAGCTCTTGTCATCCTTAATGCCAAGCCCGATGATGATCGAAGAAAGAAGGCCGGTCGTAATAGCAGAAGTATTAAAAGAAATCACATGAGATACGGTTGCAAGACTCTTTACCCAATCAAGGAATGACGTCACCTGATGCATAAAAACTGCACTCAGGCCATAAAGGTCAGTGGCATACGGTAAAAGGATGAGAAAAGCAAGGCTTAAAGCGAAAAGACTGGTTAAAAGGCTCGATATAATGCCACCTTCAGGTTCTTCATCTCCACCCAACCTTTGATGCAGTGCCTGGAGTAATTGTTCGCCAAAAGTAAGGAGTGGTTTTTTCGCAGACGAAAGTAAAACACCGTAATCTTCTTCTGATTCATCGTCCGCTACCTCATAGTGCAGCATAAATGTTGGCCGCATACGGCCTTTCTTGCCGAGTGAGGTAATTGTTGCGGTATATTTCTTACCGATAGACTCATGCAACGATGCTTCAGATCTTCTGGTAAAACCCCAGATGGCAGTATTACGATAATGAACAAAACCCTCAATGGTCCCTTTATATTTTACAACAAATCCTGAAGGCCGCTGGTCGGAATATCGTGCAATGTCAAAAATCTCAACAATGACTTCTTTGTCGGATCGATACGCAGATTCGATTTCTTGCCACTCGTCAGTGACCGACATGTGTTCTGGCGCAACCAGTGAAAAGGTCCATTCCCCCTTATCACTGAGTATCGGGACTGCCTGTACGGTACTGCCCCGATACTTCTCAAGCCCTTTACGAAACATCGACTGCGGTATAAGTGTCGGATTAATGTACCTTTTAATAATTTCACCATCAGGCGTGATGTATTCAGCATGAAAACCGCACGGCTTATGGGAAATACTCGAGCGGGCAATATCAACGATCTTTATTTCTATGTTTTGGTTCTCGCGAGCTGCTTTTTTCAACATAACATCATGCGCTTTTTGTATCGAAAAGTATGGGGTCGGGATACCATCTTCCCACTGGCAATGGAGGAGCACTGCTCGATATGTTTTATTCACCGCTTGATACGTCATCCGTGGTACCCGTATCGAACCGGGGCCTTCAAAAAAGTTTACATACCCTCGGATACCCTTGTAATCAACCACATATCGTGTTTTATGTCCATCATACGTCTGAGTCCCGGTTACCGTAATTTCAAAAATCTTTTCTTTATCATGGTCTGCTTCTTTTATGCCAATAATACCTTCATGATGTTCGCGCAACTCGTGGAGCTTTTCTTCAAACCGATCTAGATGCGGTTGAATAAACTCATGGTAGGCAGTCGTCTCATCGCCCCGCAACGACCCGTTAAACGTTATTCTTTTGTCATCAACAACTAAACCGCGATCAAATGGATACAGAATGTATTGCCGCAAACTGAAAAATTCATGTACCTTTCCGCGCGTCAATGCCCGATCCGCTGCCGCTATTACTTTCGGAATATAATACTGTAATGCAAGAAGAACTTCCTCGCTGGTTATCTTCCCTAAACCGTCAATCTCCCCCTTTGCGGCTAACCGTTTTCTTTCACGGATACGGTTACTTATGAGATCAGCTATTCTGCGTCTCTTATGTGCAAATTCCCTCTCGTCCTGCCTTGATAAACCTAATGTTACTCTTGCCGGAAGCGGCTTGTATTCTCCCCGTACCAGCGATTTATGAAGCCGGAATAGGAAAAAAATATCAATGCCAACCCCTCCTGCCCTTTCATTTTCAATCGCTGTTTCTATATTTTCCCTCATCTCATGCACATATCGCCGCATAATTTTCTGAGCCCCCTGCGGAAAACGTAAAATCGCATCGTCCAGATTTTCTCTGCATACATCGTACAGCCCCCTCGATTCTCTCGTCGATGACCGCATCTCCTGAAGAATCCGAAGCTGCATTTCCATCTCATCAATATCCCATATCGCATCCTGCAAAACTCTTGCCTTTCTAACCCGCGCAAGCATATCGTTAAATACATCACGTTTTTCCTGTTCCGGCTGCAGATACCATTCAACGACCTTGCTCCCTAAAATACCCTGTAGAGGCTTATGCAAAATGGGATGCTGAGTATCTAAAACATACTGAAAAAGTTCTTCCGATATTTCCGACAAGTATGTCGGCCCGACATTAAAATTATAGACACCATAAAGGCTATAAAATCCTGATAACTTCTTTATCGCATACTCCAATTCTCTTTTTAAATCCCATATTTCAAATTTTTTTCCTTTACAATATCGTCCTAAATTCCACTCGTTATTTTTACTAAATGCGTCTACTTTTTCACCGCATAACCAACGCACAAGATCGGTAATTGCCGCATTGGTTGCTTTTACCAAATCTGAAACACCGTTATCATCTTGAGAATTACCCGATGAAGCGTCTCCACCGTATATGCCAAGCCCGATAAGGATTGAAGAAATAATTCCGGTGGTAATGGTAGGGGTATCAAAAGAAATCACGTGAGATGCGGTTGCGAAACTCTTTATCCAATCAAGAAATGAGGTCACATAGTGCGTAAAGGCTGTCTTCAGACCTAAAAATTCGGGGAGAAACACACCAAATCCAAAGCTCAAAGCACAGAGAACGGCTACAAGGCCTATAACGATAAAACCTCTGTCTTTATGTATATCTGCTCGCACAGGCAATTCCTGAATCAATGGCGGATACGATATTGATGAAGGCTCGTGGTGTAGATAATCTTTCACGTCAATGACCTCTGTCCGAGTTTCATCTTCAACGACATACGGCAAATTTGTCTCTGCCATAAGTTTAATTAAGCAGTCATACAAATGTTCGGTCTGTTCTTCCATCAGTGCATATATTTCCGGATCGATATCCTCATCAACAAGCGGGTCTTCGACGTCTATGGTAAGCCCTGCATATTGAGCAATTAATTCCTTCCAGAAAAAATTATAGTCTTCGACATCTCTTTCTAAAATGTCGGATAACCGAATCGTTACAAAACCATTATTCCGTACAATGTCAAGAGACCGCATAGGCGAATCATGATCAGACGCCTGTCCCTCTTGCGACACACGTATCTCACTTTCTCCAGCCGGTATGTCAGACTCCTCCGTCGTTATTTCTTCTTCATTTTGTTCTACGGAAATGCCAGCAAACTGATGCGTAGCAATTGCTTTTCTCACCTGTTGAGCAAAAAAGTACAAGAGATAATCATTCATAAAATAAGCATAATCCATGTAACTTTTTTCCATCCGTTCCTTAAATTGACGTTGCAACTGACGCGCAAACCCCTCTTCAGATTCAAGGACTAAAATGGCGTTCGACCCCATTTGATAAAGGTCTTCTAAAATATGAAACTGTGATCGATTGAGAGCACGATTATCCCCATTCACCTCGCCATTAATCGACATGATTTCAATAGACGCGAGCCCGCGTTCCGCATTCCCCAGCCGGTGCGACTCAAAAAGGGATACAAAGCTACTCGCATTAAGCATCATATCGTGATACGAACCATTTCGCCCGATCGATAAAGTAAGAGTATCATGATGACCATATTCAAGATCGCCACTGCCAATAAGATCTCGAAGAGATCGAATAGCTTCTTCGCAGCCGCCATTACTCGTATTTGTTACGAGAAGAAGATTAACGTCACTCAAGTCTTTCCGTGCAAGACCAATACTACCCATACTCCCCATTATCCACATTGCAAACTGTACGGGCATTTTTTTAAAAATACCGCGTTCCAGAAAATAGTTACGGAGCGCCTCAATAAACAGGAGTTTCTCTTCCTTACTCAACAACAACTTTTCATTAAATGTAAATTCGGCATTCGCCAGAAAACTATAATCCCCTTTCTCTATCCATCTCAGCACGGCTTGCATCTTTTCAAAACGCGCAAGCGGATCAGCCGAACGATCACGGAGGTGATCCTCAACACTACGGAATCTACTTGTTCTATCTTTCGGCGAAACATTGCTCCCACCTTTATTTCCCTTTGGTGTTGTGAACGAATCTGTCACCCGCCGTTCGTCATATCCTTCGACACGTGATGCACGAATACGCTCGCGAATCGTCGACAGCACAGATGCCTCGAGGGCTCCATCACGATCCGGATGCCATTCATCCAATGCTTCAAGCAAGGCAAGATTACCGGTATTAATAGAATCATCTAAATAAAAATTATTATTTCTCGATACATTCCCCTCTCCACTTTTGCCTCCTTCTAAATCAACATACGTCTGAACACTGGTAATCGGTTTATCTTTTTTCCGTTTTTTAAGAGAATGCGCGAGTTCTGCAATAACAATAACTGCCGGCATAAAATACTGAACAAGTATTTCACGTACTGTTTCGTCACCCGACTTCATCCTCTTCCATAATGCAGTAATATCCGTACCTTTAACCTCCTCGTAGCGTTCAAATACCGTTTTTCTAAACTGATGAAACGCACTCATCATAGCTTCATACTGCGGCACTCGTTCTTCCTGCGGAAGTTCAATAGCAAACCGTTTGCACGCTTCATATAATGCAAAGTTACCGCCGTCTTCGAGACGACGTTTAAGGGCTGTTGCTGTCCGTTCATACATTGGCCTCTTTTCCAGTGCTGCTAACGTTGCCTCACGAGTAGGATACTTTAAAGACCGTCCAAAACCTTCTGCTTCAGGTAATTCAAAATCAAACTTTTCTTTCAATTCTTTACGAAATTCATAATATGCTTTCAGTAATGCTCCGTCTCCTCCCTGCCCTTTTGTCTTTGCCAATCGTGTAACGGTTCTGTTCCTGGGGCTCCGTGCCATGAGCGCTTTATGCGTCGCTTCAGCCGTTGGATATTTTTTAGGCCTTTTCCCTTGAGGAAACGTAATGTCAAATCTGCGACAGGCACGTAAGAGGGCGCGGTTACCTCCTTCAGAATATTTTCGGTCAAGCGACGAGACAGTTTTTTCTTCAAGAGGTCTTTTCATCAGTGCTGCCATTGCCGCTTCCGGTGTCGGATAGGGCGATTTAGGTTTCGACGGCATTGCAAAACCGTATAACGTTAGAAGTTCTGTTCGAAACGTATAATACGCTTTCACGAGAGATGGATCACCACCATCCTCTAATGGCCGTGACAATGTGCTTATCCTTCTATTTATTTCAGGAATTTTTATGAGCGCATGATATGTCGCTTTAACGGTTGGATATTTTTTTTGCACTTCTTTTCGGGGAAGCGGTATATTAAATTCACAACATGCGTTATACAGTGACGGGTCTCCCCCTTCAGCAACTTTTTTGGTCCATTCAGTAGCCGTCCGTTTATCCTCCGGTCGTGCCAAGAGCGCTTCTAATGCCGCTTCAGGCGTCGGATACTTCCGGGGGATCTCGGCAACGGGCAGTGGAATTTCAAACCGCTGACACGCCCGTAAGAGAGCATAGTCTCCGCCGTCAGATTTTTTTCTCCATAATTTTATAAACGTCCTCGCTTCTAATGGCCGCGCATTCAAAGCTACGAGGGTATCTTCATACGTTTTGTATTTCCCCAAGGGCGCTTTAGTAAGTAAAAAATTGTATTTCTCGTAGAGTTCAATTCTAAAATCTTTATACGCGTTATAGAGTGTTGGATTGCCACCGTCTTCCTTACTCATGGCAAGCCGCTGAGCCGTTCTTTCTTTCTTAGAAATTCTCATAAGTGCTTTATAGGCGGCTAAAGCAGTCGGATATGCCTGTGGCCTTGGCTCTTTTTCTAAAGGAATATTAAAGTCACGGCATGCCTTAAGAAGTGTCGGATCACCACCGTCGGCAACGGAAGCTGATAAACTCTTAAAGGTACGCATCTTTTTCGGGCGGCGCATAAACATAAGTAAAGCAAGTTCGCGTGTTCCATATTTCTTTAGTTCCTTAGGAAGATCGATATCATGTTCGAGACACGCAAGAAGCAGTAACGGATTTCCTCCGTCAATGGGTTTTCTGGCTAATGCGCTCGGCACCCGTTCCTCTTCAGGTAATGACATGAGCCCCGCATATGCAGACTCATATGTTGGATATTTTTCTACCACTTCTTCCTTCGGTAACCGAATATTAAACTTATAACATTTGGTAAGTAAAAAGGGGTTGCCGCCATGCAATACCGGCCGTTGCAATTTTTGGTATGTTCGTTCTGAAAGGGGTAACGACATCAACGCCTTATGTGTTGCCGCAGCCGTCGGGTATTTGCCCATATCCTCTTTTGGCAAGGTAATATTGAATTCCCAACATGCTTCAAGTAATGTAGGATCCCCTCCTTCATGAATAGGTCGCGCCAATTTTTTTGCCGTCCTATCCTCAGGTAAAAACCTCATAAGAGCTTGTAATGCGGACGCTTGATCAGGATATTTTTTCTTAATTTCAATTTTAGGCAGGGTAAAATTATACTCCTGTAATAATTCATTCTTAAAGCGATCATACGCTTTTTCTAAGGAAGGATTCCCCCCATCACTAACTTTTTGTGATAAACGGCTACGCGTTCTTTCCTCTGGCTGCCGAGCCATCAAAGCATCATAGGTAGCGCGAACTGTCGGATATTTTGCTGGGCATGGCGGCAATATTTCCTCTTGAGGCATTTCATACGTATAAATATCTTTTAGTTGGTGCTTAAATTCATAGCATGCCCTCAATAACTGTGAATCACCATTGTCAGCCACTTTCTGTCGTAAACTCTTCGCGGTCCTTTCCTCTGGCTGCCGAGCCATAAGAGCTTTATATGTTGCATGCACATCAGGATACTTTTTTGGTTTCGGTTTTGGTTTTTCTCGTGATAATTCAAAATTATATATCTGCTTTAATTCTTTTCTAAATTCACCGTACGCATCATATAATGTACGATCCCCCCCCTCAGAAACGGGTCTTTGTAAACGCATATGCGTTCTATCCTCTTCAGGCAATTGCATAAGCGCTTGATAGGTAGCATGCACGGTCGGATATTTCCTGCCTTCTTCTTGCGGGAGTATAAAATTATATTTCGCATTGAGTTCATCATTAAAATGGCGGCATGCTTTTAAAAGCCAAGCGTCCCCTCCTTCTGTTCTCTTCTTTTTAAGGCTTTTTGCTGTCCGTTCTGCCGGTTTCCGTGCCATAATGGCTTTGTACGTTTTTTCGACAGTATCATATTTACTCTGTCTTTTTTTACGTGATGCAACAGAAAGTTCGAATTGATATGTTTCTTTAAGCTTAGATTTAAAACGGCGGGAGGCTCTCAATAAATATCGATCACCGCCGTCGGTTATCCTCCTACCAAGATGTTTTGCCGTTCGTTCCTCCGGTTGTAGTTCCATTAATGCTGCATAGGTTGTTTCTACAGTCGGATATTTTTCTAAAGCAACATTAATTCCAAACTCACGGCATGCTTCTAATAATAAGGGATTGCCCCCTTCAGTCACATCCTTTGCTAATTCACCAGCCGTTCTTTTATACGAAGGTCTTTCATGTAATGCGCGTAATGCTGCCTCACGATTTGGATAGTGCGACAAATACTCTTTCACTGCTTTACTGTCTTCTTCAAGATACGGCAGAATATCCTCTAATGTAGTCAGTACTGAAGCCCGCGCAGACATGGCTGCGATGCCAAGGCCACATACCGCAGGGGAAAAGTTTTTCAGGGCAGGGAATGACTTATCGGCAGGAATTAACGCGGAAGAGGACATTATCACTTTTACCCAATCAAGGAACGAGGTCACATAGTGCATTAAGAGTGCTTTGAAACCAAATAAATCGATGATGATCGCACCGCTTCCGATAAGAAGTGCACCTAACACAGCCATTAATATAATCCATACCCTTGTCGTATGCAGACGAGCTTCATGGGGCACGACTTCATCTTCTTCAGCATCCTCCGGCGTTACTGTTTCTTGTAGAGTAATTTGGTGAGGCTTGTGCTCTCCTATCGCAACACGAGAATCAGATGCACTTTTTCGCGCATACACACCAAAACGTTGTGCATTTTCCCATACCTGATGAGGATGACTAGAAATAGTAGGGATCTTTTTCGTCAATCTTTTATAAACACTCGCTCCCCGCCCGCACGCAATGACTAAAATTTTATCATCAGACATGATATGATAAAGAAATTCGACCCCTTTCATCTTTATGCAGCAAATATCAATAGCACTTTTGGGAGATGCCTTTAGGCGGACTTTAAAATGAGAACCTGTTTGAATCGTTCGACGAAATGTCTCTCCAACAGCCTCTTTAGGTTTTTCTTTTCGAAACATTTGAGAATAACTTTTCATTGCCTCATCGATAAAACGTATTTCAACAGCATACGAACCATCGCGGACCAGTGCCATGTGGCTATCATCAGGTGGCACATATTTTTTTCCCGTATTTCTTTTTTCCACCGTATCACCACGTCTATTTTTTGCATAGTGACTCATCATAGCTATTGCTGTATCAATACCTCTCTGTGCCCTGACAATGTAATCATCTAATGTGGCGATAACATCATTGGTAAAAGCATCGTTATCTCGTTCCTGTGCCAATGCGTTAGCCAAATCTCTCGCCTTTTGATAGCCACGTAGAGCTTTATTAGAAAGCTCCCGCGGGTCAGCTTCTTGTTGTTTTTTCGCACGAGCTCTTTTTATCTGATTATCTGCATACGTCAGAATTTTAGTGATCGTATGTAATACCTCGCCGAATTCACCGGCTTTAAGCTGGTCTAACGCTTTACTTGCTTCAAGTTCTTCAAGAAATGACAAAAACTCTTGATTTTTAGATTTTTCGCGACCTAAAAAACGACTTTTACTTTTATACGAACTACCTTTATTCTTAAAAGTGATACCGCCAATAAGAAATGATACAGCTATACTCGGTGCAAGAAAAAATTCTTTCGTGATAAAAAAATCGGACAATACTGCAACATTGTTTACACTCCCAAGAAATGAGGTCACATAGTGCGTAAAGGCTGTCTTCAGACCGAATAGTTCGGGAAGCAATACACCAAGTCCAACACTCAGAGCACAAAGTGTCATCATAAGACTCATCGCAAGAAACCCTTTCTCCTTCTTTGCTAATGTATTAACAGGAATATCTTCATTGCGAAAACCATGTATCATCCGATTAAAATGATGGTTTGTCGTCACGATATATTCTTCCAGATAGTCATAGATATCGGTCGTAGTAAGAAAGGATTGAACAAAGGAAGATTCTTGATGCTCTAAAAAATAATCTAATGCCCGCTGGATTGTCCGAATATCACATGCATCTTTTAAGGCAAGAAAAGTATCCTCATGGGCCATTGGATAGGTGGTGATAAGCTCAAGATTTTCACGAAGTGCTTTATTTAATGCAGTTATCATAGGGATATGTGTGCGAATATTTTCTTCATCGTTATCCGGCTCCACATCTTCCGCGGATTGCTTCCATTCTTCAACAACTGACATAAGCAATTTTGAAAATTGTTGTATTTCATATTGCAAAAGTGCCCATTCAACCACTACCCTTTTTTCCAGTGGAATGCCGACAGGAAGATCTTCTTTTTCGTGAAGTTCATACTGCTCCTTGGTAATTGCAAGACCGTATTGATAGGGTTTGACAGAAAAATCACGATAGAGATACCCTAACCGTACCAGTTCATAAAAGATCTGACGGCACCTGTTAAATGACCATCGTGTATCATTATCGATATACGCAGTAAGTGTCAATCTGCCTTCTTGCGCTAATTGTAAAAGCTCATCATGTGATATGATCTGTTTCATGACTAATGGCACACCGCCGCGCCATGAAATGAGATCTTTCCAGTGAGAATCGTTCTCGACCTCCTCTTGAGGAGGCGGAATTCCAAGAGCAGGCTTTCGTTTTGCTTTAAGTATGCGTGCCTCTTTTCTCATTTCCTGAAGGGTCAGTCCGACCTCAGTCCACATTTCATATTGTTCCCGTGATAGCGTAAGGCAAAAGGTATGTGGCCATGTTGATTTATTTTTACGGAGAAAACCATAACTGACCAATCGGTCAAAAACACCGTGACCTCCCCCCTTATCTTTCATATGAGAAACCTGCAATGTGCCATTCTTCGCTAATTCACGGAGTGAATTATCTTCAAGAATATGTTGAATAATTTTTTGCCACAGGCCGCGTGTATGTTTAGGCTTTTTAACAGCTGCCTTTTCTCCAACCAAAATCTGATTTACCAGTTTTTCAAGGTGACGGAGAAAACGGTTGTTTCGTTTATTCAAAAGCCGCTTCGGTGCCCAATTCATATACTTCAGTGCACATATCTCTTCAATCTGCTTATCGGTACAATCACGCAATGTGTCACTTATGTAATAATGATGAGTCCTACCTACTTTTTTTCTCTCCAGTAACCCTATCTCATACAGGACGTCGAGTTCATGTCTGAGTGTTTCATAACTAAAGATTTTCCCTTTCGGCGCACCACGGGTAATATGGAGTCTTCGCCATTGTAGCTTTTTATCTCCTATAGTAACCACGCCACGATAACGTGCAACAACAGGAACATTTTTTAATTCATTCCTATGAATCCATAAATCCTTGAGACATTTCGCCGCTGATCCCGGCAGCAATGTAGATGCCATTAATCTCTTACGAATACCCGGTTTCCTCATCAGCGCATTAAGTTTTTCAGTTGGGGTATTCCCCTTCAGTCCTTTATGTAATATCCCGGCATACATCCTCTCGGGATATCCCCAGAGAGATATCTTCTGGTAAAAATGCCCTGGTTTAATAGTACGAGGATCGATTTTCCATTCTTTTCCAATCTCTTTTAATACGCTCACCAGCGTATCATCATCAACAAGGTCCCATCTGATCACACGTTTCGATTTTTGTTGCAACAGTGCTTTCACCTTTTCTAAATCCCCGGTAACGAAATCCTTGATCCCCAATTTTTCCTTTAACGTATCTAACTTTTCAGATGGGCTGTCTCCCTCCAGCCCTTTATGTAATATCCCGGCATACGTCCTCTGAGGATACCCCCAGAGAGAAAGCTTTTTTTTGCTCAAATGCCATGGCATAATCTCACTAGGTTCGGTCTCCCACATTTTTCCTATTTCTTCCAATACTGCCGTCATTGCATCGTTGTCAACAAAACTCCATTTAACTTTATATCCCGCTCCTTTTTGTAATTGTGCCTTTACCGTTGCTAAATTCCACCGATTTCCCTTTTGATTAACCATTTTCGGAGGAAGATTCTTGACATGATTTTCCCTTTTTCTCTTCTCGTAACGCATAAATGCATTCCAATTCTCTTTTGTAATAATAAGCCAATACCGCTTTTCGCGTTGTGTACTATCAATCTTTAAAAATCCCTTGTTAATCAATACATCAAATGTCTTACGCGTAGTATTCGTACCATTGTGAAAAGGAATAGGTCCAAACATTTTGACCGTCAATCCACGCGTTGGATCAGTCGCTGCATCGTGCAGATCATCATTTTCCATAATCCTGTTCATAACATATCGCCAATGATCTTTCTGTTGTAGTGGTTCTTCAGGCGTATCATCGTGTATGGTACCGGACATAATGTAATTAACACACTTTATAAGCTTTCTCAGTTCTTTACTATTACGCAATATTCGTCTAGCAGATCGGTTTAATTCTTCCCGGTTGCATAGTGCGTCAATGCGTTCATCAGAAAGATCAAAAAACTTATCAGTAAGATATTGGGGATATTTTCTATTTTCGCGTGATTTAATAAAACCAAGTATATTGAGAACTTTAAATACATCCCTCATTGTTGTCGGTGAAACTATCTGTTCTGTCCACCTGAGTTTTTTGCCTTTAATGGTAACCTCCCCGTTATGTGTTGCTGCAAGCGGCATGCCGCGCAACACATCTTTATGCCTCCACAAATCACGCAGATAGGTTGCTGGTGAACTGCGTATTATTTCTCTGCCTCCGGTATCATCAGCAGAACGGTTAATCAAAAGTGTGGAAGCAAACATTTCCGGACTCGCCGCGCACGCCCACGGTATTTTTGTATTGTCATTTTTGGTAGCTTCTTTTTCCAATCGTTCGACTTCGGCTTTGAGCTCTTTAAATGGTTCATCCTCCCAATATTCAAAAAACATTGTATGTTTCCTGGAAATATGGAGCAACGGATAAAGATTTCGCACCGGAGATACAAGTGGATATTCCGTATCAGTAAATTGTTCTGAAGAAAAATCTAAAGCATATTCAACCAATTTGTTTTGCACATCATCCCATACTAACGCTAAGACAACATAATGCTCTCGTGGCCTGGCATCTGGCGTATGCCGGAATTCCCCTTCGCCGATAAAAACATTTATACCGAGCGCACGTAATCGTTCCGCAAGATATGATGCGGTTGGTTTACACGCCGCATCAAGCGTTAAATTTTCCCGTGCTTGAACAAGCAAGGGTCCAATATGTTCTAATGCTTCATCCAGTTTGCTCAGAGAAGGAAAATTCTCTTTTTTTACTCCTTGAGCCTTTGCAACATCTCTCAAGAAAATAACCTCCTGAAGTTCCGGTTCATCACCAAGGTGGTCGAGATTTTCTACATCCAGCATATCCTGCCATGCAGTAATAAGTAATACATATACATATTCCAACACCTGTTCGACCGTCTCGAGAGAGGAAGGCATCTCTGTATTAATTTTATTGAAGGTTATCTGTCCATATTTTGCACCTAAAAAGCTTTCACAAAACAGGTGAAAAGAATTGTCCAATAGCATTGCTGATATAACTGCAGACATCTCGTCACTAAAACGCCTACTCTCTTTATCATAAAAAAGACTCGGATCATCGGTTAAAACAAGAGTAAAGACATTCAATAAGGCATCTAAGAAAAAGGTAATGGTCCTTCCCTGATCAGCAATGTTTTCTGATTTTATTAAGTCACCAGTGTCGGTGATCCTCCCTCCAATATCAATATTTTGCCGATAGTCGTTGCCTTTTTTAACGTGTAATGAGGAACGAAAGAGCGCTTTCAGATTAGTTCCCATCGTACTGCAAACATCACATAAATACTCTTCCCCATTTTTTTCTTTTCTTTCTTTCTGGTATTTTTCATCAAGTTTATCTAAAAAGTTTTTACAAAATGCCGTATCATGATTAAATAATGCATTGGCGACATCCTGCATCCTGCTTTTATGACCCAGTAAGACTCGTATACCGATGAGTGCCTCATCAATAATAAGCTCGGGAACATCCTGCTTACGTAAGAGGACCTGTGAATCGAGGGCAACAGTAGAAAGCTTCGCCCCGTGCCGGAGAAGCACCTTATCATTGATAACTTCCCGTTTGGTCATGTATCCTGTCCCGATACTTGAATCTGGCGTACGATACGGACTGGTGGTAAATATACCACCGACGGAAATACGGGCACTTAAGGTATCCTTTTCCTTTTCTTTATTATCAATTGCATCGATGAGCATCGCCCGGAGCAATCCTGTATGGTTACCGTCGGGGTCTACGACTGCGTATTTTTGTTGACAAGTATCACGTTCGTCTTGAGACAACAATTCTTCGGCAATTGAATAGATCGAATATGGAAAGGCATCGTTGATGGCATAAAAGAATGGATACATCCCTGCATCTTTAAATTCAAGGGCTGATCCGGAAAGAAGACGAACCTTTCCTTTTTCCACAAGAAGCGCAAGTGCAGTTTTCTGAAACTGCGTATCATTTTTAAGAATACTGATTTCTTCAGCAGAACAATTCTCGATAATAAGACGCTCTAAATCCTGTTCATAAATAAGCTGTGATCCTTCACCACCGTCAATGACTTCCATGTATAACGTAATAGGTAAAGGACAGGTAAACACTTTCTGCCCGTTTGATCTGGTATAGCCCGGAAGCCACAGAGCACGACCGCCTTGTTCCACCTTTTCAATCCCCCATTCAGTAAGTTTCTCGTCTGGCGTAACGCTATCCCCCACATGAATATTGCCCATAAGTGGAAAAAGTGCATCGCCAGCTTCATCAGCAAGGAGGGGAATACCTTCGTGTAATGGCAGATTCCATGTTTGTCCTTTTCGTTTAAAAAGCTGTGGATAAAAAAGGAGCAATTGCTCATGGCCTCCGACGGGAATTACCTCACCTGTTTCTTTTGATATTTCAAAACTGCGTACTCCCTTCTCCTCCCAATGAAGAAGTTTCTCAATATATGCTGATGGTTCTTGTTCTTCTTTTCCAATACATATATCAGCAAGTGTTGTTCGATCGCTGCTCGTTGCATATATGTCTTTGACGATTGGAATACGGAGTGTTACGGTCGTTCCCTCTCCTTTTGTAGCATGTACATCAAGGGTACCGCCGATATCTTTCATTAAATAAGAAACAAGCGGCAGTCCCATACCGGCGCCAGATCTGCGCGCCGTGTTTCCAAGCCGCGGGGTTTGCCAAAATGTCGGATTAATCTCATCGATTCCGTTATTACGTATCTCTATATAAACATTCTCTAAATCACCCGTAATGTTAATCTGAACGTACGGTTTTTCCGCATCTTCCGAACAATAGACTGCGTTTTGGATAAGGTTCTCCAAAATCAGTCCGACGGTACCAACGTACCCAGGCATAATAATCTCAGATTGGGGCACATCAATATTCCACGTAACGGTATTCCAATTGACCGTATGGTCCTTCTGTCCTTTTTGTAATAAGGAAATGGTTTCATGAAAGTTATGGGTAAAATCCTGTTGGTCCTGAAAGGCTACTGAATGTATTGCTCTAAAAAAAATGATGGTTTGTAATAGAACGCCTACCACTTCTTTACGAACCTTTTCGGCGGCAGATTTGTCCGGAAGCTCCAATGAGGTTAGTTCTTTCAATGTCTTTTGTATAATTGAATGTGAACGACGCAATGTACTTTCTAAATCAGTGAATGTACTGTGTGAAAAGTAACGATTCCCTCCGACTGCAAGGCAATAGCGACCAGCACTGCCGCCAAGTAACCCAATATCTCCAATGTCACCATCGGCATTTTCAACGTAGATATCGTGCGCAGATAATTCTTTATCCTGATAATATAAACCATTATAATGTGAGGCAATAATCTTTGTGCCATGGACCAAACTGGCCAAAGCAACCATAACTCGTTCGAACTCTTCCCGTTTTTCATTTTCCCACATCGTTGGCTTAGAAACCAAAAGCTCATTCTCGTGATATCGTATATCCCATTGATACCATATGCCATCATCTGCATAATAGTACAAAGTGAGCACTTGTTTTTCTTTATCAAAAAAGAACCAACGCCGTGATTTTTCACTTTTTGGTTCGTCTTGGGGGAAAATTTCTTTCGCAATACATGCTTCCTCAACCGCTTCTTCAAATGAAAATTTCTCGATTTTTTCTTCAAAAAATGCTTTCCACTCTTCAAACCAAGGGGGAAGTAATCTTGTGTAGCCCCCTGCTTTTTCTTTTTCAATGCCTGCAAAAATATCATCCGCAGAAACTATAACGCTAACCGTAAAAGGAAGATTGATAGTATGCGGTATAAGGCAGAACTCGTTATCGGACGGTTTCTTCCCCATAATACGTACGAGGCCATGAGGATACACCGTATATTGAATGAACCGTTCACTTTCAGGAAGCCATCTTTCAACCGGCTTACCAATAACGATATCATCGGGTTGAATAGAAAATGGGATCGCTACACCATTAGGTGAAAATTCACCTGCCAGTTCAAGCGATAAACCTTTTTTAAACCAATCGATCGCATGAAAAGAAGACCTGTTCCCCGCAAAGTCATACATCGTCTTCTTGCTAATATGGTTATAGAAAAGCCGTATCAAGCCATAATTTTGCGTACGCACCCCAAGCAGTTTATTCTTATTTTTTGCATAGGCAGCAACAGCAGTTACTATGGTAGTACCAACCCCTCGGGTAATTCGTTTGTAGCCGGGCGGCATACCAACATGTATTTGTTCTATCTGTATGTCGTCTCCCTCTTTGATGATAAACAAACTGTCATTTTCAAATGTCCCCGCCCTTATATTCCATAGCCGGCATTTAATCCGTGAAGTTTCTGCTGGTTCATCGGAATACGCTTCTTCGGTGTCTGCCGGTTCAACCCTTAGTTCATATGATTCATTTATATAAAGGCCGTCGAGTGCCTCGTGTAATGAAGCAGGTGGAACCGCAGCGAGAGGAAGCAACACCGATTTTTCCGGCTCTTTTCCTCCTTTTCGTAATGCGGTGTCTGTCACCTTTCTGTCTTCTATCTTCTGTCTGCTGTCTTCTGAGTCTGTCCTTACCGTCCGTCCGATCTTTCCCTCGTCGGAAGTTGGTGTTTGCCCTTTTGCACCTATTCGAGCTTTCATCATTTGAATAAACTGCAGATCTGTCTCAGGGTATTCAGTTTGTCCTCTGCTGATACAAATTGCTTTTTTTAAGTCCAGTTCTTCTTCAATAAGAAGCCGCTGAACGGTCTCACACATCTTTTGTGATATTTGTCTTTCTTTAACCTTTCTCTCCAAATGATGTAATGTCGATTCTAAGGTAAGCTTTCCTTCCTTCAGTGTTCCTACCGTTCGTATCGCATTATTAAAAGATTCAATATTATCTGCTATAAAAAGACTGTCAAATAACGGCTTTAGCGTCCCATTTCTTTCGTCCGGCATCAATTCCGGAGGGGTAAGACTATGATACTGAATAAGCATTTCAACAGGTGCAGTAAGTGAAAAAGGGAGGAGATCTTTTTGTTTACGGGCATAGTAAACTGATAGCTCTTCGTGATGATGAAGAATATACAGACACTGTTTAACCTCATCGGATAAAGTACATTTTTCACTATCAATATCGATATTTAAATCCTGTAATAATACTATTAAATCCTTTTTTTTCTCTGTCTGCTTCTTTTGTGTATATTCCTGTAATCTCTCCATAATTTGACGCTCAATCTCTATAGTGGCAAATTCTACTCTACGCTCCCATGCTTCCTGTAAGGGCATATCCCCCTTATTTTCCCGCAACCACTTGACCATCTTCATATATCTTAGAGCAAACATATCAAGTTTATGTTTTTTAACACACATTATAATTTTCATGTTGATATCATTATTAATGGCTTCACGGCTGAGGTCATGGAGAAGTGCTGCTTGCAATAAAATGGGCAATTGTTCCGCAGGAACACCAAAGGCTTTTGCAAGAGGAATGACCATCCGAATAACACCCTTCGTATGCGCACGATTTTTTGGCTCGTGGTATAACGTATCAGCTAACGCAAGATAATGAGAGAGGGTAACAGACACCGATCTTTCTGCATCCGTCGCTGTAGCACCTGAAAGCCCAGTGTCTATGTCTGTCTTTTCCTCTTCTATGCTCGTGAGCTCATCCAAACTCTCAATCGTGCACGTTACCGTGTCTTGCATCTTCGTACGATCTTCGCCGCTCACCGGCATACCAATAACATTAAGCCCCTGAATTTTACTTGAGATTTCAGCAGTAACGATGGGACTGTCATCAATAAATAATGTTTGTTGAGGGCTCATCTTATTAGCTATCATTAACGCTCTGATCACCTCAGCCTTGTCCTCTTTTTTTAAGAACCTAATGTTCTGTTCAAATCCCTTAAAATATTCCCGCAATGTTGATTGTTCAAAGATCTCTTTTCCTAAAGAACTGGTGCTTGAGATAATTCCCACGTTAAAACCTTGCGATACTAAGGCTGATACGACACTGACAGCATGCGGCATACAGAATGCATCACGACCTTTGCTTAAAAGTTCGGTGGTTTCTTTTCTTTGACGTGAAACGTATTCATCCATATACGCTTCCTCTGTTTTAAGAACTCCTCTCCTTTTTTTCCCCTGTACTTCAATACACTCTTTTATCATTCGAGAAGTCTTTTGCCCCACATGTCCTTTAAAGTAATTCAATCCCTCTCGTAATTCTTCCGACGAGGGCGTTCTCGCACTGTCATCAGAAATACAATTTTTAATCTTCCAGTATATATGGGCAAAGTGCATTGCATTACGTCGTGGTCTATCCAGGAGTACTCCATCAAGGTCGAATATAACGAATTTAATGTTTGAATTTTTTGTTAAGGGAAGAATACCTGCTTGGCGTGATAAGGGGCTCTCAAGATCCGTTGTCTTTATGGTTCTGTCCGGCATCAGTTCGGTTTTCACCGTCCGTCCGATCTTTCCCTCGTCTACCCACTGAAGGAGAGTCGGGATGTCTTCCTTACGCAGTGCTGTAAGAAGCTCGTCTTTGTCAACAAAAAGGGCTTCGCTTTTTTCTTTTCCTTCGACAATGGTGCATTCGGTTGTCTGGCGGTTCCATTGCTTGAGTAACGCTTCACGGCGAGGATGGTTCATGAGCTCAGTAACTAATGAAGGCAATATTTTTTCGCGCAGTGTTTCTAACTCACCAACGTTGGCCTGAGTTTTTACGAGCTTAGCGATTGATGAAAATATTTCAACCGTTCCTCCGCGTGTCCCTTCCTTAACACCGAAATACTTATCATAGCTGGCCATTATTTTTTCATATATTTTTTCTTCCGGCATTTGGGTAATGCGGGGAGTGACGACAAGATATGAGATATTTTTCTTTCTCAATTCTTCTGTTATGCCGGCCGTATGATAACCACCGGTAATAAGAACAGAGCTTTTGAGCTTATCATTCTTTATCTTTTTAAGCGTATTACTGACAAGATATTTTTCTCTTTCTTCGGCAAGGCGGTAGAAACGTTCAAAGAGAGGAAGATAGTCAGGGATTGTCGACGCATGTGCTTTAAACTCATTCCTGTATTTCTTAAAAAAACGGATGTCCTCTGGCGTCGCCTTGAGCCTCACTATTTTCGTCAGGATGTTAAAAACACTTATGAAACGCAGAAGATCTTTACCCTCTGGAGTTGTAACAAGTTTTTGCAGTATTGCTTTCTCGAGGACAATACACTCCTTTTCCACTTCGTGTGCGTCCACATCTTCGGAGAGCCATAGATAATGAAAATACCGATTTATGTTCGGGAAGGTGCGAAAATCGATTGTATAGGCACAAGAGAGATTTTTTAAGAGGGAATAAAATTCAAATGGCCGAAGACGTTCCCCTTTAAAATCAATTTCCGCCAGTGCAAGCGTTTCCATATCTTCGCTGCTAAGGTTCCTCTCCTCCAAGAGCATGCTGATAAAAGCCCTCGTTTCCTTTTCAACAGCACGAACCTGTATCTTTTTTTGATATATTTCAATTTCAGACAACCTTTTAAAATTCTTACATTGCGTTAATCCGACCCCTTTTTCTTTTGTTGTATTGAGTAAGAGGCGAATATATTCAAGTGGTGTTATGGTGTTGTCATTATACTTCTTTTGTTCTTCCAGAAATGTTCGAGCTTCGTCATCTAAAACAGTTTTCTTCGATCGCTCAATTATTGTTTCTAGATCATTAAGCTGTTTTTCCAACAAATCTCGTATCTTGATCGTTTCTACATAGGTCTTTACGTGATTAACATAGCGCTCTTCATCGTCAACACCGAAAAGCTCGACCGGTTCCTTTGAAAGTATCGAATATTCTTCCGGTCCGGTAATGCGTCCTTCCTTTACACAGCTATCGATCGTCTCTTTTTTAACCTCCTCTATCGGATAGGCACGAAAGAGTGAGGTATCGACCTTGCCTGAGGAACCTTCGACACATATGTTGTTTATGTTGTAGGTATCGTGAACTCTTTTAAGGATTGCTTCTATGTTCTTTTGTGCTTCATAATTGGCATGTGCATTTTGAATATAGACAACGGCAGGCGCGTTTGCCCGCTCAGAAAGATAGATATCTTGGATGCGTCCTATGTCTTGTGGAATTGTAATGGTATTGATGATTGATGCGAGCGGCATCGACGATGCCGCAGCGTAGCTTTGCGAAGGATTTTGAAACACAGAGGTAATGGTAAAAATGGTTACGAGTAGGACAGTAACACATTTACACCGAAAAGACTTAAAATAGGTTACGAGGGTATTGTCTTTCATAGCATTAAGGCACAATTTACTTTGTTTGTATCTTGTAAATCCCGCCTCAATGCAGATGGCCGGATTACAAGTATTTTGCAATCCGGCCATCAAACAATGAAAATAATCCTTAGTGTTTGATCCGTGATTTTGCTAGTGTGAACATATCTGTCAACACTACCTCACCGAAACGTCACATAGAAGCCTTACCAAATTGTACTTCACGAGGGTCCCTAGCTTGCGCTTGCGTAATACATTCTTCCGTGATTACGCAATCTACCTTTTTAAGTAGTTAGGTTTGCCTAAAACTGTTATTCACTTATATTTAAATAACTTTTTAAAAGCTTTTAAAAATATAACATAAATGTATAGCCTTGTCAATGGCTTCACCTCATATTTTTTATACTCTAATATATTGCAAACAAACAACTTACAAGCATTTCATTGTCTGAAGGCAAAAAAATACCGGCAGTATTGCTCTTAAAGCAATAATCCGGTCTATTGTGAATCACCTAATTTGGTTTTTACTAAGCCTTTTTTTCCGTAAATAACGCGAAAAGATGCCTTGTGACACTTCGAATAATCGTTTTTGTTGAAAAAGAAATAGGGGCGAGCTCGGCCGGCAATTTAAAATCTTTCATCTCTGCGTCACTTTCCCCCATGACGGTAATATGGTCTTTATTGGTAACGCCATAATTATACTTTTGTGCATATTTCAAAATTGGTATTTCACTAATCGGAACCCCTAAAGAATGTGCTATGACGGTATCGATACTGATACCATCGATGCCACCAAACAATAAACCACGGCGCCTCACACTACCACCGCTTGGACCTTTTTCTTCCATAACATCAATTGCATCGACAACAGTGAATTCAGGGCATACTCTGCTATACATATATAAAATTATATTTGAAAACAGTTCCATGTTATTAGTAACCGCAAAATGACGCAATGCTTTTACTTTGCCACGCACACAGCCAAATATATTTTTTGTAGCACCAGTGAATACCATTTGCTCATGTGCTTTCAACTTCGGTACATTGATAATGACATCATAATCATGAATCGACTGGCTTATCGTAGATAATAGTTTTACTTTTTCTTTCATAATGCGCGTTAAGTTCTGATCAAGTATTTCCGTATTGCTGTTTTGTCGATAACAATTTTTATTAGCACGCAGTTCAACAATAGGTACCTCATAGCGCAACGCGACGTCTCGAATTCCACACGCTTGTGCAACCCCTTGCGCAGATCCAAATGCGGGGCTATCACCAATATACGGATGTGCGTTGCACTGTTTCACCATTTTAATTAAGGCCTCAATAACACGCGGATGTGTCGTCGCACCACTATCAGCGGTAGCTGCTATAATTAAATTCGGCTTCAGTAATACCCGCTGCCCTGGTTGGATAAACGACTGGGGACCATCAAAAAAGGAGAAAAGTCTCATGAGTGACTCATTGAGTACTTTTTCAGAATATTCGGGACACCTCACAACAGCGACTTTGCTCGTCTGCATAGCAAGTATAGGGCTTATAGATTATTTTATTGGTAAGCGTTTACGAATCTTTTTTAAATAGCCAAAATCAATCTCGGCAGTTATCAATCCTTCTTTCTCTCCCATTTCTGCTAAAACCCTTCCCCACGGATCAACAATCATACTATGGCCGAAACTTCGCGTATGCGTATAGGGATCTTTTCCACAACAATTTGCAGCAATAATAAAACTTTGCGTTTCTATTGCACGATTACGCAGCAGCACTTGCCAATGTGCCCTCCCTGTCGCATGCGTAAAATTAGAAGGGATGCAGAGTATTTCAGTCTGCCGCCTTCGTAAACAATGAAAGAGGTCTGGAAATCGAAGATCAAAACAAATAGCAAAGCCAATGGTATGACCTGCAATACAGCTTGACACAATCTTTCGTCCCTCGAGAAAATATTTTTTTTCATTAATTATTTTTTTATTAAACTTTATATGGAAAAGATTAATTTTTCTATAATGTGCACATACTTCCCCACGTGATGAAATATACACCGTTGTATCATAATATCTATTCATCTGAGAGCTTCGCTCGAGTATACTCCCGAGTACTATATTCACTCGTAATTGTTTGGCAAGGCTCATAAAAAAACTTGTTATCGGCCCATTAATGCGTTCGGCCACTTCTTTATACCGCTTTGGATCACCGCGATAGATGAACAATTCGGGAAGAATTACTAGTTCTACCCCTTTTTCACATGCGTTCGTTATAGAGGCGACCGCTTTTTCTATATTACCAGCACTATCTTCATTAGGGTTGAGTTGAATTGCAGCAACCTTGAGATACTTTTTCATTGTTTGCCACCTCGATTCATGGTCCAATCAAAATCACGATAGACAATAGTAAAATCCCCACTCATTATGAATTTCTTTTGGTCCTTTAAATGCGAACCTAAAAAATTAAGGACGGCTCGTTCACTGGCGGAAAATTTTTGAAGCATCCCGCTTCGTATACCGTACCGTTTTATAAAATCGACGCCGAACCATTTAAACAGTTTTGAAAGATATATTTTTTTCTCTTCATGATTAATCTGCACATTTTCCTCACGTATAATAAAACGAACGACGTCGTCTTCTAACAATAGATCAAGATAGGCATCTAAATATGCTTCATTACGCACCTGAGGAAAACCACGCGCCGGTGCAGCAAGAGCAAAATGGATACGTTCATCATGAAACCGACTCCGTATATAGGTATGCTTCACATCATTGAGACTTACTGTACGGCCAAAGACAGTAAAAAATTTACCCTGTGGACCATTATCCACATCTTTGAAGCTTTCTGCAAGAGGGTTTTTAAGCACGAGAGAAAGAGAAAATGCATTATGCGTATTTATCCAAAAGGCAAGTTTTTCTTTGTCGGAAAATGTTTGATAGTGTTCATACGATACTAATGCGATAGTGTTAATAAACGTATACAGCAGAGATTCGTTCTCCTTTAATAACGAATAATTGATATCCCCATCCTGAACACATGTCTTCAGGAGTATTTCCCAGTCGGTATACAGCATGTCATGAGCATATACTGGAGAGAGTACACTACAAAGCAATACACAAACTCCTATAAAACATTTCATACTATACATAACCGAAGCAGATCTCATTGTGTTATTTCTTATTGTGTAATCTCTCTTTAAGCTTTTTTTCAAAACAATCAGGACAGTTATAAAGAGGAATCGCTTTTGACCGGTCATAATCCTTCCCGATAACAACTCGCTTTACTTCGTCAACTTTGCTGTCACAGGTATCACATTTTTGCTTCATTATTTACCTCACCGTTATACGTAATCAATATAATCATTGTACCAATTTTCTCAGCGTTTCCAAATTCATTTTATCTTCAGCTAAATCAGGAGCCTTCGGCGTCTCCAAAATCATCGGAATATTGTTAAACCGTTTATCTCGCATAAGCATGCGAAATGGTTGGAGCCCTAAATATCCTTTTCCGATGTGTTCATGTCTATCGACACGAGAACCACGTTCTTTTTTGGAATCATTAAGATGAAACACCTTAAGATACTCAAGGCCAATTATTGTATCAAACCGAGAAAATGTTTTCTCATACCCCTTTCGTGTCCTGAACTCATATCCAGCAGCACATACATGGGCCGTATCAAAACACACACCAATTCTCTTCGCACTCCCAATGAAACCGATAATGTGCGCTAGTTGTTCAAAGGTATGTCCAAGAGACGTTCCTTGGCCTGCCGTCGTCTCAAGCAAAATAGTTACTTCACAATGTTTTGTTTCATCAAGGACATTTTTTAAACAATGGCTGATCGTCTGTATGCCTTTTTTCTCACCCGCCCCCATATGTGATCCGGGATGCATAATAAGATAGGGAATGCGGAGCGTTTCGGCTCGTTCAACTTCCGTAATAAGTGCTTGTTGCGATTTCTGAAATAATGCTTTATCTGGAGTTGCACTATTGATCAAATAGGCAGTGTGTGCAATGACAGAGATAATGCCCGTTTTTTCTTTCTTCTCAAAAAATATTTTTACTTCATCACCGCTGAGTGGCCGTGCTTGCCAGCTATTGTTGCTTTTGGTAAAAATCTGTATTACGTTACAACCAACCCCCTTACCACGATCAAGTGCCTTGTCAACACCACCCGCAATTGACATGTGAGCGCCAAGCAACATACCTTTTCCTCTTATATTAAACATATAAAACGTAAGGGGGCGCTGATCTGCGCCCCCTTACAAGTATTAATTATTTGCCAGCATTCCTGCCTGCCGGCAGGCAGGTACGTTTTAAAATTTCATGCCATATTTTCTAAGAAAGTCAACATCATGGCTATTGATCTCAAATTTAAGATCATCCGAATCGTTATCTTTTTTACCGACAGCATTTAATCCCTCTTCTCCAAGTTCGTCAAGATCTAAATCGTCAAGGTCTTCAAGAGGAAAAGGTAAAAAGGTAAAAAAGCATAAATTGAGATTAATATCTTTTTTCCCAAAAAATTCATTTAGTTCTTTCGAGTCTATCTTTTGGTTTTTCAACATATTTTTTAGAAGCGACAATAACTTGCTTACGTTTTTATTGAAATCCTCATTTGGATTAAACTTCATTGACTATCCTCCTTGTTAAATTTCTACGCTATTATAATACTAATTAAGAACGGAATCAATCTCTTTTGGTGACGGCAAACGATTTCCTCGAAATATAATGATACCGTTTCGATCTATGAGCATATTTGTTGGAATACCGGAAACCTTATATTGTTCCGCTGCTGTTCTGTACCCGTCATGCAAGACGGTATAATTAATTCCCTTTTTTTCAATAAACGGAGGAAGTACTGATCGTGCATTATCAACACTCACGGCACAGACTAAGAGGCCTTGCTCCTTATAGCTATTAGTAATACGAATCAGTTCCGGAACTTCTTGTTTACACGGTGGACACCATGTAGCAAAAAAAACAAGTAACAAAGGATTTTCTCCCCGATATTGTTCTAATGCAACATCGCTACCATTCATATCGTGGACAAGACTATCAAGTGCTTTGCTGCCTTGCCCTCCTGTTGCACTTTGCACACTCGTACATGGCAGTATTAAAACGGCTACACATAACACACATAATTTTAATATACTATTTTTCACAACTAATCTCCCGTATATATTTTAAAAACTATCCTACGCGTAATGATTATGAGACACCACCATCCAACTTTTCCAGATAATGCTGTACGCTTAATGCTGCTTCACATCCCTCGCCACATGCTGCAACAAGTTGCCACACTGCACCGTGTCGCACCTCGCCACAAACAAAAATGCCGGGGACTGAACTTTGCAACTTGTGATCCGTTTTGATATATCCTTCTGTGTCACGTTCGATAAACCCGTCAACGAATGCAGATACCGGATCGTGTCCGATAAAAATAAAAACTCCACCAACCGCTAACTCCCTTGTCTGATTTGTTTTGACATCCTTAAGAATAACTCGCTCAACGGTATGAGTTCCTTTAATTTCAGTTACTACAGAATTGAGTTCAAAACTCACTTTTTCATTCGCTCGAGCCCTTTTCTGCAAAAGACGGCCTGCACGTAATTGGTCACGACGATGAACTATATGAAGCTGTCGTACAAATTTTGTCAAAAACAATCCCTCCTGCAGAGCCGCATCACCGCCACCAATCACCGCAACTGTTTTATTGTTAAAAAATGGAGCATCACAAGTAGCACAATACGAAACTCCTTTGCCGATGTATTCTCGCTCTCCCGGAACCTTAAGCATTCGAAAACGTGCGCCGGTTGCAACAATGACCGCTCTTGAATGCCATACCCCTTCGTCAGTTTTTACACAAAATGTTTCATCTTTTTTAGAAATTTTTTGCACGTTCTGATACTCTATTGTCGTCCCATATTTTTTAGCTTGCTCTTCCATTTTCGCCGAAATTTCTGAACCCATAATCCCCTCGGGAAAGCCGGGATAATTTTCTACTAAATCCGTTATAGCAATTTGCCCTCCGGAAATATTTTTTTCAAACAAGACCGTTTTTAAATGCCCTCGCGATGTATACAGAGCGGCGGTAAGACCCGCGCCACCACCACCAATGATTATAACGTCATAGATAGTTTCCATATCGAGTTAATTTCACCAAGGTTAAAGTAAAAAGGATAAAGGAAAAAAGGATGTTTTGTTCTGCCAACCTAAATCTTTTATCATTTATCTTTTATCTTTGCTTTTATGGCTGTATACCGGCTTTTTCAAGAATCAATTCATCAACGAAAATCGGAATTTCAGCTCGCAATGCAAGCGCAATGCTGTCGCTGGGACGTGCATCAATAAAGATTTCATTGCCTTCTTTATTTTCAATAACTAATTTTGCAAAAAAAGTTCGATCTTCTAATTTATCAATAATAACCTTTTTGAGTTTCGCTCCCAATGTAGTAATCAAATTATTTAAAAGATCATGCGTCAACGGTCGTGGTGGCTCAATACCGCTCAATTTAAACTTTATAGCAGTAACTTCTGACATTCCTATGACAACAGGCAACAAGGTTTTCCCATTTGTTTCTTTTAAAACGATCACTTGTTCATTCCTGTTTTCATCTACTTTAATACGATTCAGCTGTACTTCTTTCATGCATTATTCCTTTCTTCCGCCTCAGTCCGCTAGGTGCGACTCTCCTTCAACTCTGCCAACCCAACGGTTGCTAATTTCCCCCAATCATCTTCCGGATTGGTTCTTTTAATATCTTGAAATAACATTTCAGCCTTGTCTTTTCGCCCTATTTTTTGATAACTTATTGCTATATAATATTTCACCGCAACCGTTAAGATATCACGTTGGTATTTTGCAATAAATGCTTCGCCTAATTCTATCGTTTCCTTCAGTTTCCTGCTCTCATACATTACTTGGACATCATAAAATTCCCGCTGAATAGTATTCATTGGTTCATGATAAAGCCTCTTTTCAACTCGTGAAGCACATCCAAACATTCCGGTAATAAGAAAAATAATACCTATAATTGCGCACCATTGTTTCATATATCCCTCACCTTAGTTTAATTAGTTTATATATATTTTGAGTGCTACATTATAGTGAAAACTCTCTATAATGTAAACCCCGTTAAAAAAATATTTTAGGCTGATAAATGGTTGTTATTTCTTTTAATAAGTGCTCTTAAGAAAATGACTTACTGCTCATCATTACTGAAAGCTGTTGGAGATTTTTTGCAGAAAGCATGCCCGTACTATTTTTTCTCAGAACTCTTCTAACCTATGACCAAGAAAAGCAATGTAGCTCTTTTTATCATGTTAAGAAGAAACTTTTTCTTTAGAAATTCCATTCGGAGAGACAATACTGACATGTGCAGAAGACAACTTTGGCAAACGCTGTTTTTCTTTTAACTTTGCTCTTTCAATTAAATGCTTTTGTTCTTGCTTTAAACGCACCAGTTCTTTTTCAACCGTTGCTTGTTGAGCCAACACATCCTTAATCTTGCTTTCCTGTCCCACAATTTCACTTTCAAAGTATTCTTGTTCCTTTACTAACCCCTTTAATGTGTTTTCATGTTGCGAAATATCCTGCTGTACTTTAATCCGTTTTTGCATAGCTGCTTGTTCTTCATGTCGCACGGTAAGTTCCTTGATAGTTTTCTGTTGCAATTCACTATGGTCAATTAATTTTTTACATTTCTGATCAAGTTCATCAATCTTCTTATCTTGTTCGGCCATAAGCGTATCTTGTTCACGTATGAGTCGCTCTTTTTCATCACGGTATTTGTCAAAATCGGCATTCAATAATGCAAATTTTTCACGTATTTCATTATAGGTTTTTTCCATCTCTACAAATGTTTCTCTGTCGGCTTCCAATTGCTGTATACGATCATGTGCCTTATCCCTCTCACCTTCACGTATATCTATTTTCTCCCCGAGAGAAAGCATTTCTTCTTTCATCGTGGTTATTTTCTTTCGTAACTCCTCATTTTTCTCGAACTCAACAGAATAGCTCTTTTTCTGCTCTTTATACTGCCGCATGAGTTCATCATTTTTTGCTTTTAAATCGCCGAGCTGTTCCTGCGTTTGTTCAAAGTCTTTTGACTCACTTTCAAGATAACGACATTTAGATGCCATCGTATCCAATTGCGTCTTGACGTTGTGTAACTGCTCGTTATCATGCTGCATATCTTGCAACAATGCCTTTAACTTTTCCTTTTCATCATCAAGTTTTTCTACTGCTTCGCCCCTGCCTGTCAATTCTTCTTGTAACTGTTTCACGTGTTCACTGAGGCTATGTTTCTCTGTTTGTAGTTGTTCTATTGTTTCCTCTCTGTCTTTCAAACCTTTCATCTTTTCCCGTAGCTCTTCTTTTTCTTCATCACCACTTATTAATGTATCGTTTAATCGATTTTTCAGTTGTTTTATTTCTTTATTTTGATTTGTTACCGTGTCCCGCAATGTTTTACATTCTTGTTCTTGCTGTTTTAACGTGTTACCTGTGGTACTACACCTTTTTTCTAAATCATCAAAAGTCGATCGTTCGGCAGCGAATTCTCTAATTTCACCTTCAAGATATTCATATTTATTTTTTAACTCATTATAGGCTACTTGAATCCGTCGCAACTGTTCATTGTCGTGTTGCAGGTCTTGTAAAAGGATTTTAAGGTTTTCATTTTCACTGCGTATCTCCTTCATGCGTCTTTCATCTACGGTAAGCTCCCCCTGGCTGCGGTCAGTAGACTGCAACGCTTCTTTAAGACTTTTAATCTCATCAGTTTTTTTTGTAACGAGTTCTTTTGTTTTTTCAAGCTCAAGACTTAAGTATTCAAATTCATTACTTTCCTTTTTATTAAGATCCGCATTGTGTTTGAGTTCGTAGATTTCCTTCTTCAACTGTCCCACTTCACGCCCGAGCTCTTTCTTCTCTCCCCGTGCTTGTTCAAGAAATGCGTCCCGTTCTTTAATCGCAAGCTCATAGTCTGTCACACGTTGAAGAAGTTCCGTCCCGCCACTTTTTTCTTCACGAACATTCTTAATTGCTGATTCTTTTGAAAGTTTTTCTCTTGTGACAGTCGCGTCTTGACTTGAACTCTCG
>JAHJGZ010000040.1 GCA_018823795.1 Candidatus Omnitrophota bacterium | reverse complement strand
GAGTTCAGACGGTGCTCTTCCGATCTTGTTGTGTCCATATGCTGCTAAAGCCATAACTTTCCCCTCATCACCTTCTGTAAAGCCTAAATATGACGTGAGGGTCCCATAAACCATTGCAATACTATTTCGATACGATATCTCTACTTTCTTAATAACTTTATTGTCACGACAGTAGATAAGGAGTCCCGATTTACCATCACCATATGCGTCTAATGATACAGCGATAAAATGATTTGATTGCAATCCATGCATTGACGAAACAATATGCGCAACATGATGGTTAATGAAAATTAATTCGTTAAAGGTGAAACCTAATGCTGATAACCTTCGTTTAAGGCAGATACGACTTAACCATTCGTCAATGGTACGCAGTATTGGTAGTGAGGCAACAATATTTTCATAGAAATATGCCAAACGCGATGTGGGACTTAATACATTCTTAAGTGAAGGACTGTTGGTATAAAGTGTATCACACCATCTAAATAGTGCTCGTCCAGATTTTGTTGCAACATGTACACTATCAATTTTTGTGGTGAAAGTATTTTTGATATACTGGAGGGAATGGATAGGAAATCCCTGTTGTCTTTTCCTTCGACTGAAGCGCTCTTCTGAAACAGCACAAACTATATTTCCATTTTGAATGATAACAACCGCCGCGTCATGACTATCAGATATACCTAATAAAACCATTTCTATAAATAGCTCTCTGGTTCATTATATAAATATTCAATACGTATGGTTCTATCTTTCAGTTGACGAATCAGCCATCCATCTATTTTATAGGGAGTACTGTCCGCGCCATCGATAAACCAGTTGCGTATAACAATTGTCATGGTGTTAGGAACTCGCAATACAATCTTATTGTTTTCATCAAAAAGAGGGAACGATTTCATTCCTGTACGCATAGCAATATTTTGAAACAAAAGGTCGGACGGGTCACGAATCACATTGATCACATCAAGCTCTGCATTATTTTTGCCATAGCTTTTAAAAGCATTTAATTCAATATATAATTCATTCAATAACTCGATTTCATTATTATTTACCAGTATACATACTGGTAATTTTTCTTTCTGCCATTTGACATCTAATCCTGCGTAATAAACATTAAACATTTCATCATTCTGTTCAAAATTTATTACGGGATTATCAACGGCATCAATAATCCTTATTGCATTTGCAGTGTTATCGACAAGTTGATTAAAATCAATTTCTATATTCCTGTAACTGTATAAACCATTTTGAACCTGTTTAGCTTTTGTTTGAAAATATCTTCCCCATTGTGCATAAAAGTCATTGAATCGGTTTTTATAAGGAAATTGGTCAGTTGGAAATAGGCGGGTAACTGCAATTCTTTCTTCAATGGTTTTACGTTGTAACTCACGTTTGAAGAACAATCGTTTATAATTAGGCGCAACAGATACATCAAGGTGATGCTGCCGCATCTTTAAATAATACTGTTTTGTTTCTTTCTGGTAGAGGTACTTTTTTACATAAAAAGAACTATCTTCCGGATAGTCTGCGATTGCGAGAGCAAGAGTGAACATGTACGGGACCAATACTGACAGGGAAATAATAAAGATTTTTTTGAGAGAGATTTTTTTATTCCATACATATTTAACCCCATACCCTAAGTATACATAAAGAGGTAAAAACCCCACTGTGATAATTCGGTATTTATCACCTTCTATCCAATTTCGTTGAAACGACAACACAAGTACTATTGCAAAAAAAATCGACGCAAAAGCGCTTGCGGTTATTTTTTCATCTTTAAAAAAAGTAAGAAAACCTATAATAATAATCCCAGAAACACCGTATCCGAAATAATTTACTATATTAACAAGATAAAAAAAGATATTAGGGAATGGCACAAATGGGGTTCGAACCCATTGCGTAAATGTTTTATATAATAAGGAGGCATAACCTGTTGTTTCCCCTAAGCTGTGAAATCCATGAAAAAAAAGATGCGGAATATTAAAGGTGAAAGTTATACAAAAAGCAATTACAAAAAGAAGATAATATTGTCTTTTAGTATTATGTTTAATATAGAGCACAACAGTTGGTATAACAAAAAGTAACGGCAAAAAACGTAGGCCGGTACCAGCCATAATGCCAAATAGTAATCCATGCAGAAAATATTTGCGAGGATAGTACAGGATGCAATAAAAATAGAATGTAGATAGTGCTAACGTTATAATGTTTCTATCTAACAATTCGATAGATAGTACGTATGGATTTACAACTGCGAAGCATGCAACCAAAAGGGATATTGCTTCATTTTTTATTAGCCTGCGTAAGACAAGAAGTGTAAAAAGAAAGATAATGCTATTAAATACAACGTACAACACATGAAAGCTGTATATTTTCAAAATGGGCAACATGGTTACGGTGAATAATATGTTACCGGGTGTACACAATATTTCATAAATGTTAATTCCACCATGAGAAGACACGACATGTGGATTTAATAATTTATATGTTTTAAATGTCTGCATATAAAAACATTCTGACTCCCCTTTAAGAATATATGAGCCAAGCGATAATATAAATTGGAAGTTTGAATAATAAAAGGAAAAAAAACTAACTAAGCTGATTAATACTAGTAGTGCTAAAATATTTTTTTTAGATACACTTTTAAAAGAAGGGATTAATATATTATAAAAATCATTTTTATGTTTTGCGTACAGCAATAGAGTAAATACCATTACGACAAATAAGGATGTAAAAATTATTAGTGGAAGTGAATTGAATCTATGCGTGAAAAGAATGATGTTAATGACAATAAACGGTACTACAGTAATGCCAAGAACAACAACTGTTCCTATTCTTTCTAGCAAAGAACCTTCTTCGAAGAAATATTTTGAGGCTACATATCCTGTAAGGAGGAGTAATAAGCTTATTATCAT
>JAHJGZ010000039.1 GCA_018823795.1 Candidatus Omnitrophota bacterium | reverse complement strand
GAGAAAATGAGTCGCTTTTATTAATACAGTAAAAAACATCTTCTCCTTCTGTAAAAAGTGCTGTATTTCTTTTTTGTCGCTAAAATTTATATCAGATAACGTTTTGGTTTCCCGCTGTGCTCGTATGAGTAATGCCTCTATTGCATTATCTTTAATAAGATTCAAAATTTCTTGATCTTGATTGAAATTCTTAATAACGGTTGCCACCTGTTTATAGAGGTCCATAACACATACTTTATCAAATTTTGGTTTATGTATCTCTTTAATCATCGTATCAAGACATTGAAACGCTTCATGCGAATCATGGTTATACTGAGCCAACTTTTCAACAATGCGTAGCCCTGCAGTATATATTTTCTGCATATCATCGATCACCGCAGGAGGAAACAATGCGTGCCTTATAACCTCTTTATCAATATCCCGGTGGCAAAACCGAACAATAGCTTCCCGCAGCGAAAGAGTTTTCATTCCTTTAATGGCAGCACCCCCTTCTGTTGCATTATAACAGTCACGATCAAGCCCTTCGAGCATGCTTTCAAAATGATTGAGGAAAACCCGTAACGATATTTCACTTGAAATCTCACCCCCAAAATAATCCTTAAGCAGTATCATCCTTGCTTTGAGATCGTCATGAATATCTGCTCTTTGATAGATACGCGACCCCTTACTATGCCATGCTCCGCGAGGGTACGACAGGTCTTGCCCAATAAAAATTATCGGATTTCCTCCCATCTGTAACGCAAGCAAAAAGGCCGTATGTGACACCGAAAGTCCTTTTTCCATCTTGCCCTTATCACCAATAAGAGCCGTAATCCAATCACAGAGAGATTTACCCGGAAGGTTAATAACAAATTTTCGTCCTTTAAAGCTTTTTGGGATAAGAGGATAGACTTCAGGATCAAATACTAATACCAACTGTTCACTATCGATTTCATCAAAATATTTTACATTATGAGTACTGAAATCGATACTCACGACTACATCCGGAATAATCTGTTTATCGAGTAATGTTTTAAGGGCAGAATCAACTGCAATAACAATACCTTTATTCTTAACTTCTCTCAGATAATGGACATTCTTATCAAGCGAAGGGCCCGCGGAAGCAATAAAGAATGGAACATTTTCAAATGCACCAAATAATTGTTTTACTCCAGGATTTTTAACAATTTCTGGTATATTTGCGAGGACATTTCGCGAAAAATCTTCAGACTTGGCGATTTGTGTATTCGCATTAACCTTACACCAGGTATATACTTCAGTAATAATTCGTTTAATCTCCTGATAATAATCGGGGAAAATTTTTATACTGGGGGGATGTTCCAGTACCGTTGCACCATTTGCCAAAATACTCAGCGCATGTTCCTTGAGCCGGTTAAAAAGGCGGGGAAATGGTTCATCGACTGACCAGAGCACGTTGTCCATAGTTAAAATATTTTCTAAGTCAATATATTCAAAAGCCAGGCGGACAATACGAATATCCTTTTCTGCAATAAGAATAAAACCATGTTTTCCTTTCTTTTTGAATACCTGATGTACATGAAATCCCAATGCGAACCCTAAAAATACGATATCGGCAGCAGGAGAGTATGCATAGGTACTTACTAACTGTTGAGCTTCTCGCACTGGATCATAGATACTGTGTAAAAGTATATCGTGCCCTTGAAGATTCTTCCCCCGTATAGTATATGAACCTGTTTTGGTCGGCACCATTTCCCAATATGAATCATTCACACAGGTTTCTATGCGATACGCTAAGGACGGATCTTGTTTTTTTAAAAGTTCGATGTTTTGTGTGAAAATCTTTTCATGCATGGCAAGTGTATAATTAGTTATGCTTTATATTATTAAGCGGGAGAATCAAATAGGATGGCAGAAGGCTACTGTTTCAGATTTTCTTTTTCTTGCTTCTCGGCCTTTTCTTGTACGATTTTTTGTAATGCTGTACAAATATTGCGCTGTTCTTCAATTTTGCTTTTCAGTTCGTATTCTATTAAATCACCGATAG
Source organism: Candidatus Omnitrophota bacterium (assembly GCA_018823795.1). Taxonomy (GTDB): domain Bacteria; phylum Omnitrophota; class Omnitrophia; order JAHJGZ01; family JAHJGZ01; genus JAHJGZ01. The sequence goes on along the minus strand of JAHJGZ010000039.1, from coordinate 605 downwards.
TAACGAGATCTTCATTTACAATGGCTTTTTTAATTTCATTTAAGATGTCATAGAGTTCGGCGCTCGCATCATCTATCTTCTTGCCATTGACTTCGATCTCTTTAAAGTTTAATTTAAATGAGGCTTCTATGACACGCAAGAAGTTAATTAATTGTCGCCACATCTTCAATGTTTCAGAGAACTTAGTAAGCGCTTTATGTTTTTGTCCGGCAATGAGCGTATTAGAAATCTCACTGAATGAATCAATAATAATAGGAAAAACATGCTCCATCTCTTTTAACGATTCAATTATGCGCTCCCCTTTGTTTTCTACCAACATCTCGATTTTTTGAATACTCTCAACCGGTTTTTCTGTATATTTATCTCGCTCAAGAAGTGGGATGAGTTCCCCGTTGACCTTGCATTCAATAACTAACTTATTTGCCTGATTCGTTAAAAGCAAAAGTGTCTTTAAAACATCGGACAGGTTTTCTTCCTCATTAACAGTAAACGGTATTACTTGTCCATTTGCAATTATTTGCATACTTTAACCCTTTTTGACGATGGTCTTTCCTATGAATGCATCCATTTCAAGCAATCATTATTTATTAAAATGTCGTAATATT
>JAHJGZ010000038.1 GCA_018823795.1 Candidatus Omnitrophota bacterium | reverse complement strand
CGATATCGCATAATATTTCTGCAGAAATAGCGGCAAGCCGTATCTCGGTGTATCTCATTGCTGCTGCACGATCGCCGTCAACAGAGCCAAAGTTTCCTTGCCCACCAATTAATGGATGACGCAATGAAAATGGTTGAACCATACGAACAATCGACTCATATACCGCAACATCGCCATGCGGATGATATTTTCCTAAAACTTCACCAACAATACGTGCACTTTTCCTGTATGGCTTACTATGATAAAGGTGCATATCATTCATTGCATAGAGAATGCGGCGGTGTACTGGTTTGAGGCCGTCCCGCACATCAGGAAGTGCTCTTCCTACAATTACGCTCATAGCGTACTCAAGGTACGATTTTTTCATTTCATCTTCTATCGGAACTGGTATTATTTTTTCATTTGCCGTATACATAATGTGTTATCCCTGCTATTTCTTCTGTTGTCCTGTTATAGTTTCACAAAAAGTTTATTATAAATCAGTGCAATAAGCCCCCCAATAATAGCCCCTTTTAAAAATCCATAAATCAATCCAATGACGCTTCCCACGATAGAAAGAGAATATCCCGGACAATTTGATGCCATCATGGTAAGACCGTCTGAACCAAATCCAAAAAAAACACATACTAATGTCTTAATACAAATAACGATTCCTAATGCAATGCCACAACTAAGCGCAAATGCTTTTGTGTGAATTCTCATCATATTTGCTGCTCCTTCTTTGTCTGGTTACTGTTCTATTTCTTTTTTATACATCAAGATTCCGCACTGATTTTGCATACCGTTCTATAAACTGTCGCCGCGGTTCTACATTATCACCCATAAGAACAGTAAAAATTTCATCAGCTGCAACCGCATCGTCAAGCATTACTTTCAAAATACGGCGCCGGTCAGGATCCATCGTTGTTTCCCACAATTGTCCAGGATTCATTTCTCCCAACCCTTTATAGCGTTGAAGCGTTAACCCTTCCTTGCCGTTATTCCGTATCTTTTCAAATATTTTTTTTAATGAACAAACTTTTTCTACTTCTTTATTTCCCGCATAACGTAATTCATACAGCGGCTTCGGCCCTTCACAATATTCCTGCAGTGAAATATTAAATTTTGCAAGAGACGCTGCAAGTTTGGCCATATTATGCGCTTCTAATATTTCAACAACATTTATCGTAGAGCTTTCCGTGGTAACATTCATTTTCATCGATACGGTAATTTCTGTGCCTTTTTTCTTTTCTTCCTTTTTTACGAATGCCGCAAGATCGTTGTCCGAATAGAAAAACACCCCTTCTTCATTTTCACATAAATAATAGCATGGAAATTTTTTCTTTTTGTAATCATAGGCTTTTAAATACGCTTCGAAGCTTACCCCTTTATTTTCAAGTTGAACCTCAATGCGTAATATTTCTGCAACAATACTAATAATCCCTTTTAAATCTTTTCCCTGTATAGCTTCTTCACTTTTTCCTTTTCGTGATTGCTTATCGTCGTGTATAGGCGTCACCGTAAGGTCTTCGATTCCCAAATCAAGCAATATTCCATTCAGCTCGTCTTCTGTTTCTACATATTCTTCGCGTTTTCCTTTCTTAATTTTATAGAGAGGAGGTTGTGCAATGTATATGTACCCTGCTTCAACTAACTTTTTCATCTGTCTATAAAAAAAGGTAAGCAGCAATGTCCGAATATGAGAACCATCAACATCAGCATCAGTCATAATAATTATTTTATGATACCGTGCTTTTTCAATATCGAATTGCTCCTCTCCGATGCCTGTTCCAACAGCAGTAATAATCGTTCTAATTTCTTGATTTGAGAGGAGTTTATCAAGCCGTGCTTTCTCAACATTTAAAATCTTCCCTCTCAGCGGCAAGATAGCTTGGAAACGTCGATCACGCCCTTGCTTTGCAGACCCCCCTGCCGAATCCCCCTCAACTAAATATACTTCACACAGGGAAGGGTCTCGTTCAGAACAATCAGCAAGCTTTCCCGGAAGTGAACTGCCTTCAAGCGCTCCTTTTCTTCTTACTAAATCACGCGCTTTGCGCGCTGCTTCACGTGCCCGTAACGCTTGTGCTGCTTTATCTATAATCTTATTACCTACCGCGGGGTGCTGTTCATAAAATCCTGTTAATGCTTCATACACGATAGATGATACAAGCCCTTCTACCTCGCTATTCCCTAATTTTGTTTTTGTTTGTCCTTCAAACTGTGGGGACGGCAATTTAATGCTAAGAACAGCGGCTAATCCTTCCATTAAATCATTGCCGCCTAAATTTCCGGATAATCCTTTGAGAAGGTTTTTCCCTTTCGCATATTGATTAGCGGACCGGGTGAGGG
>JAHJGZ010000037.1 GCA_018823795.1 Candidatus Omnitrophota bacterium | reverse complement strand
CGAAGAAAAAATAGCCATTGCGCCACTAAAAGACTTTCTTTCTAATCTAAAGGAAAAAGGTTATATAGACGATACGCAATATCAATCACTAGAAAATTTTCGTGAAGGTTTAAACTCTGAACATCATAATTTTATTTTTGACAAAAATGATGAGGATATTCGGACTTACGCAGAAAATTTAATTAATCAATTATCAGCACTATGAACCAAATCTACGAATCAGACGTCGAAGAACTAGCAATAGAAACCCTTGTCACACAAGGATACACCTACTTAAGCCCTGAAGATCAGGAAGCAGAAAGAGGTGCTCTCTCTGAAGTTGTGTTGAAAGAAAGGTTGGCTAATGCTATCGAACGTCTTAATCCTAATGTTCCAACTGAGGCAAGGAAACACGCACTAAAACAAGTGCTAAGCTTGCCGACTCAAAACTTAGTAGAAAACAACGAAGTATTTCACCGACTTTTGACTGATGGTGTGGATGTGGAATACATGAAGGATGGATATTCGCGGGGTGACAAGGTCTGGCTTGTAGATTTTAAAGAGCCAACAAACAACGATTTGATAGTAACGAATCAATTTACGGTCAACGAGAATAACGTTATAAAGCGACCAGATGAAGTCCTGCTGATAAACGGTCTCCCCCTCGTTGTAATAGAACTTAAGAATCCAACTGATGAGAATGCCACAGTTAAAAAGGCTTTCACTCAATTACAGAATTACAAAACCGCAATCCCGTCTCTATTTTTCTATAATGGTATTTTAGTTGCTTCAGACGGTCTCGACGCCAAAGCTGGATCATTAACTGCTGGCTGGGCGCGTTTTATGAATTGGAAGACTGTAGATGGAGAAAAAGAAGACAGTGCAACAACTCCTCAAATTGACACCTTAACAAGAGGAATGCTGCGCCCTGACGTATTGCTTGACTTAATAAAACAATTTACAGTTTTTGAAAAATCCAAGAAGGAAGACCCTGATTCAGGAATGATTCAGATTGAAATTGCAAAGAAAATCGCTGCCTATCATCAATACCATGCCGTAAACCGTGCAATTGAATCAACCGTAGAAGCGGCCAAGAAAACAGGAAGTCGTAAAGCGGGAGTTGTATGGCACACTCAAGGCTCAGGAAAATCTTTATCAATGGTGTTTTACGCTGGAAAAGTGGTATTGGGACTAGATAATCCGACAGTGGTTGTAATCACAGACCGAAACGACCTTGACGACCAGCTTTTTGATACATTCGCAGGGTGTAAGCAACTTCTTCGACAAGAACCTGCGCAGGCTTCTAGTCGAGACAATATGAGAAAGCTACTCAAAACTTCAGGGGGCGGGATCGTATTTACCACCATTCAAAAATTCTTTCCCGATAATGGAGATTTAGAGCATGAGCTACTTTCGGACAGAAAAAATATTATTGTGATAGCAGATGAAGCCCATCGAAGTCAGTATGGCTTTGGAGCGAGAACCCGAGAAACAGAAAATGGAATCGAGACACGTTACGGAAACGCAAAATACCTTCGTGACGCATTACCAAATGCTTCATTTATTGGCTTTACAGGAACACCGATTGAAAACGAAGATAAATCAACTCCTGCGGTATTTGGAAACTATATCGATGTTTATGATATTTCCCAGTCTGTTGAAGATGGCGCAACAGTAAGGATTTTCTACGAATCACGCTTGGCCAAAGTTCACTTAAAACCAGAGGAACAAGAAAGTTTAGACGCAGAGGTAGAAAGCATCACTGAAGGTGAAGAGTCGACAGCTAAGGAAAAAGCAAAAGCAAGATGGACGCAGCTTGAAGCCATTGTGGGACACAAAGATCGACTAAAAATCGTAGCGCAAGATTTTATAAATCATTTTGAAGCAAGGCAAGAAACGTTTGAGGGGAAAGTGATGTTTGTATCAATGAGCCGTCGGATCGCAGTAGAGCTTTACGAAGAAATAGTCAAAATTCGACCAGAATGGCACAGTACCGACAAGAAAAAAGGCGCGATAAAGGTGGTAATGACCTCAGCTTCAAGTGATCCTGAAAACTGGCAGCAACACCATACGACAAAGCAAGACCGAAAAGCACTCGCAGAGAGACTAAAGGATGTTGATGACCCACTAAAAATGGTAATTGTTCGAGATATGTGGTTAACAGGCTTTGATGCCCCATCTCTTCACACGCTATACGTTGATAAACCAATGCGCGGACATAACCTCATGCAAGCCATCGCGCGTGTAAATCGGGTTTATAAAGACAAGCCTGGTGGACTTGTTGTGGATTATATCGGTATTGCATCCGACCTAAAGAAAGCGTTAGCAACCTACACGGAAAGTGGAGGAGAAGGCGCGCCTACGCTCGATCAAGAGGAAGCAGTAGCAACTATGCTTGAAAAATATGAGATTGTTACGCAAATGCTCGACAGCTTCGATTATCAGAAATTCTTCAAGGAAGATACAAAAGCAAAAATGACGACCATTCTGGAAGCACAGGAATACATACTAAGTCTAGAAGACGGAAAAAATCGTTTTACAAGAGAAGTAATATTGCTTTCAAAGGCTTTTGCCCTTTCTGTCCCTCATTTGAAGGCTATGGAAATTAAAGAAGAGATAGGATTTTTCCAAGCCGTAAAAGCTCGTCTTTCAAAATTTGAACCAGTTGGAAGCGGTAAAAGCGACGAAGAGATCGAAACAGCAATTAGGCAAATTGTCGATAAAGCAGTCGTTGCCGAAGGAGTGATAGATATTTTTGATGCAGCGGGAATTAAGAAACCTGATATATCAATCCTTTCTGATGACTTTTTGGAAGAAGTACAGGGTATGAAGCGCAAAAATATTGCCATCGAATTACTTAAAAAGATATTGAATGATGAAGTAAAAACACGTTCAAAAAAGAACTTTATTCAAAGTAAAAAACTTTCCGAGATGCTCGAAAATGCTATTAAGCGTTATCACAACAATCTTTTAACAGCTGCACAAGTAATTGAGGAGCTTATTGAGATTGCGAAAGAAATAAAGGAGGAAGATGTGCGCGCCGAGAATCTTGGATTAACAGAGTATGAAGTAGCCTTTTACGATGCGCTTGCTAACAACGACAGTGCGAAAGATGTGCTCGGTGACGAAGTATTGAGAGAACTGGCACACGTATTAGTCGAAAAAGTTCGTGCAAATACCTCCATTGATTGGACTATCAAAGAAACCGTTCAGGCAAAACTTAGAGCTATTGTAAAAAGAACTTTGCGTAAATTCGGTTATCCGCCTGATATGCAGAAACTAGCTACAGAAAGTATTTTGAAACAAGCAGCTTTACTTGCTGATGAATGGAGCTTAAATAATTAAAACCTATGTCAGATTACTACACAGCACAACGCACCCGAAACCTATTTGACCCGAATGACGAGAAGCCGTTCAAGTTGAGTCGGTCAAAAATTGACTTATTCATGCAATGTCCGCGTTGTTTCTATTTAGACCGAAAATTAGGCGTTGGTCGCCCCCCTGGTTTCCCTTTCGCTCTAAACTCGGCCGTTGATACCCTTTTAAAGCAGGAGTTTGACGTCTATCGAGCAAAAGGGACAAATCACCCGCTTATAGAAAAGTACGGCGTTGACGCGAAACCTGTGCCCCACGACGACCTCGATAAATGGAGACACAATTTTACGGGGGTGCAATTTCATCACAAACCAACGAATTTCCTCGTTTTTGGAGCGATTGACGACCTGTGGATAACTTCCAAGAAGGAATACGTCGTGGTCGATTACAAAGCGACGGCTAAAAGTGGAGACATCACGGAGTTGGATAAATCATGGCACGAAGGATACAAGCGGCAAATGGAGGTTTATCAATGGCTTTTGAGAATGAATGGATACAAGGTTTCGGATACGGGATACTTTGTTTACTGTAATGGCAAGGCCGACAAAGGTGCTTTTGATGCTAAACTGGAATTTGATATCACCCTTATTCCCTACAAAGGAAAAGATAAGTGGGTGGAAAAAACAATCATAGACCTTCATTCCTGCCTAAAAGGTGACAAAATCCCCAAGGCAGCCGAAGACTGTGACTATTGTGCCTACAGAAAAGCTGTTAAATCACATACAAATGGATGATGAAGAAATTTTACAAATGGTAGCCGACGGCGAACTCGACGCCAGCCAAATCGAAGACTTTAAAAATCTGGACTCAGAGATTCAGGAATTAGTGGAAAGCGGCGACCTTTCCGTGGACGATGCACTCGAAATTGATTTATAGACGGTATGTATTATCAACAAAATTTGCATTTATTTTTAGGTTTGCTACAATAAGGATAGAAATAGCTTAAGAAGCAACCAGTCTTAAAGACCTGCGTTCCGCGTTTGCGGAGCGATCCACAGGTCTTTTTTTGTTATTAAAGCCACTTAAGGCGAAAAAATGTAATTTTTAATTTTCAAAACCATGTCTAAACAAGACCCCGCCAACAAAGAGGAAGGCGTAAAAGAACCTCTCGACAATAAAGAAGAGAAAGTCGAAAACAATTCTTCAGCGTCTGGTCAAGACGATAACAAGACCCCGTCAGGCGAAGACGATAAAAAGCAGGAGCAAATGATCCCCGCAAGCCGCTTCAAGGAAGTGATCGAGGAAAAAAACAAGTACAAGGAAGAACTCGATAAAAGAGAGAAGGCCGAAGAGAAGCAAAAGCAAAAAGAGCTGGAAGAACAAGGTAAGTACCAAGAACTTCTGGCT
>JAHJGZ010000036.1 GCA_018823795.1 Candidatus Omnitrophota bacterium | reverse complement strand
TTTATGTAAAAAAATCTTTTCTTCCCCTCTTAAATACTTGCCTGTTAATGAAGGCTTACATCTTTTAAGTCCATTTACCGTTCCTGCATATATGACAGTACCTCCTTTTTCACCACCATAAGGACCTAAATCAATGACGAGATCAGCACGGCTGATCATTTCTTTATCATGTTCAATAACAACAATCGTATTACCATTTTTCTTTAATTCTTTTAATATGTTAATAAGCATCCCATTATCACGCGGATGGAGCCCTATACTTGGTTCATCCAATACATACAGCGTGTCCACTAAATTGGTACCAAGTGCCGAAGCTAAGTTGATACGCTGCGTTTCCCCTCCTGAAAGTGTACGTGCAAGACGGTCCAACGTTAAATAGCCCAGGCCTACTTCCCTTAAAAATCGAATTCGACTGCGAATTTCCTGCAACACCGTTACCGCAATTTTTTCTTCATACGAATTTAAACAAAGCTGTTTCGTAAAAAATTCCCACAAACGATTAATGGTCATACCGCTCAATTCGTGAATGTTTTTCCCCATGATTTTCACCAAAAGGGCATCGTCTTTTAATCGACTTCCTTTACAGCAATGACACGTAGTGTAACCTCGATAGCGACTTAAAAAAACACGGACGTGCATTTTATAAACTTTTTTTTCTAAATATTTAAAAAAACCTTCTACACCAAAAAAATCTTTCTCGCCCTTAAAAATTTTTTCTTTATGTTCACTTTTTAAATCCCTAAATGGTTTCGTAATAGAAATTTTCTTTTTTCGACAATAGGCTATTAATTGTTGAAACTCCCATTGCCCGGCCTTCGTTGTCCACGGTGCAATCGCACCCTCTGCTATTGATTTTGCTTCATCAGGCACAACGAGCTTTTTATCAATAGTGATAATTCGGCCAAAGCCTTGACAGGCAGGACACGCGCCAAGAGGGCTGTTAAATGAAAAAATATGAGGATTCGGCTCTTGATAAGCTTGATTACATGTTGGACAATTATAATGTTGTGAAAAGGCTCTTCTTTTGACTTTGCCATTATCCAACAATGATACTATCTGTAAAGAACCTTTACCCTGCGTATATGCTGCCTCCAGTGAATCAATTAATCGTTTTTGTATATTCTCTTTAATAATAATTCTATCAACAATCACTTCAATGTGTTCCTGGTCACGAAATAGTCTTTCAACACCAACTTCTTGTAATGATATAATCGTATCGTTAAGAAATATTCTAGTAAATCCCTGCTTGTTTAATTCCGTAAGATACCGACATAAATATTTTTTACTTTCTTTATTCATATCGACATAAAAAGTAATAAGAAGCTGTGCGCCAGAGGACAGTTGCATTATTTTTTTACTGATATCTGTAGGCGTATTTTTGCGGACAGGTTTTTGACATATGCGGCAATAGGTAATACCAAGACGGGCAAAAAAAAGTCGTAAGTAATCATTGATTTCTGTTTGAGTGCCCACGGTTGAACGGGCATTCGTAACACTATTTTTTGATTCAATGATTATAGCAGGAAGCATACCACTCACAGAATCTATTGAGGGGCGTTCCATTCTTTCTAAAAATTGACGCGCATAAGCTGAAAGAGATTCTATGAAACGCCTTTGCCCTTCTGCATATAAAGTATCTAATGCTAAAGAAGATTTACCAGAACCACTAACGCCGCTAATAACAACAAACTTCCTATGTGGAATATTAATATTTATATTCTTTAAGTTGTGAACTTTAATTCCTCGTAACTGTATGCTATTCATCTATCGTTTCTCTCCTGCGTCAATACAGGCATTTTGAAAAAAATTACCCGTCTAAAAAAAAGACAGGATATTATATCCTGTCTTATCCTGTCTTAAAAGAAATCGCTATATTAAATTAACGGATTATATATAATATAAAAACATTACTCCAATAGTTCTTTATCGATTTGTTTAAGTATCGCTTCAACATTTCTTATTTCCCGTGACTCTGGTGCTAATTCAACAGCTGTTTTTCGTCTACCTATTCTCTTAATCAAAATAGTCACGGAATCATCACACATAAAATCGGTAGCAGAAGCTATAATTTTTCCCGCGTTTTTATCTGTTCCTGCTAACTTCCAACCCGGAGTTTTATCAACAGCGTCCACAACTTTTAAGTATGTCTTATCTATCGGTTCTTCGTAGGTAAATAATTCATCATGCACAATAGCCATTTCACCAAAAGTGTTACATCCACATAAGATTAGGGATAATAACAGGATGATGCTTGCCCAGCTTGTTTTAATATTTTTCAACATATACCTCCTTGATAATACCTATAACCGTTACTGCTACTTTATGACTGCAATTTTTGGTTAAAACCCAATATCTTTTCTGTAAAATTCTATCTTAAATACAAACTTCAATCAACATATTTGTTTCATCTATGTTACACCAATCCCAAAACGTCTTGCATGCTATAAAGTCCTTTTTTCTTTTTGCTGATAAACTGTGCTGCTACAAGAGCCCCTTTTGCTAAGGTATCTCGTGATGATGCCCGGTGTATTAATTCGATTCTTTCTCCTTCCGTCATAAATGAAACCGTGTGTTCACCAACAACATCCCCGCCTCGTACTGCATGGATACCAATGGCACCTTTTTTTCTTTCTCCACACATGCCAACTCGTCCATATACAGCATCTTTGGCTAGATCACCACCTCGTCCCTCTGCTATAAGGCGAGCTAATTCATGCGCAGTACCGCTTGGTGCATCTTTCTTATGTTTATGATGTGTCTCAACAATCTCAACATCATAATCGTCTCCTAAGGTCGTCGCAACCAAACGAGAAAGCTTAAAGAGTAAATTCACTCCTACGCTCATATTGGGAGCAAAAACAATAGGAATCCGTTCCGATGCTTTTTTAATCGTTTCCTTTTCTTTGGTCGACAACCCCGTGGTACCAATGACCATTTTCTTTTGAAAACGAAGAGCCTTTTTTAAATGATCTATTGTTGCGGACGGTGTCGTAAAATCAATGATAACATCCCCCTTATCTATGACTTGAGATAATGTCGACATAACCGCTATCCCTTTTTTCCCCACCCCAATAAGCTCACCGATATCGTTTCCAATAGCCGGATTTTCTTTGTGTTCAAAAACACCAACTACTTTAACATTCTTTTTTTCTAAACCTAAACGTATAATACGTCGTCCCATTCTTCCTAAACAACCGGCTACAATTATCCGAACCATTGCTTCACCTCATCGTAACTTTTATTACATCACATTGTTTTTTTGTAAAATTAACTTCAGTATTTCAATATTTTCTTTTTTCATTTTACATAACGGCAGTCGAAATTCTGCTTTAACCTTTCTCATAAGAGATAATGCCGTTTTAACCGGAATAGGATTTGTTTCAATAAACATTGCTTTATTAAGTAGCAAAAGTTCAAAATGTAATTTGCGTGCTCTTTCAAAATTACCCTCTAATGCCGCTTGGGTCAAGCTATGAACCCTATCAGGAACAATATTTGCCGTAACCGATATAGCACCTTTTCCACCGAGAGCCATAATAGGGAACGTAAGCGCATCATCACCCGAAAGCACCGTTATACTGCATTGATTTAAAATAAGGCTTACCTGTTCTAAACTGCCGCTTGCTTCCTTGATCGCCACTATGTTAGGAATTTTTGCTAAGCGAGCAACGGTTGCGGGTGCAATCGAAATACCCGTACGAGAAGGAACATTATATAATACAATAGGTATATCAACCTTATTGGCGATATAGGCATAATGCCGGTAGATGCCCTCCTGTGTCGGTTTATTATAATAAGGAACCACAGAAAGAACACCCGCTGCTCTAATTTTTTTCGCATGCCTCGTTAACTCTAATGCTTCTTCGGTATTATTTGACCCCGCGCCACAAATGACTGGAATTTTATTGCCAACATATTCTTTTACAAAACTCAATACTTTTTTATGTTCCTCATGCGATAATGTCGCTGCTTCGCCTGTTGTTCCACACGGGACAAGAGCATCGGTTCCATTTTGCAAATGAAAATCAATTAATTTTTTTAATGCTACTTTATCAACTCTACCATTGGTAAATGGTGTCACAATCGCTACCATCGAACCATGAAACATGATCATACCTCCTTACATAAACTTTCAACTATTGGTATAATTGTCCTTCGCAAATAAATTTTACTGGTCCTTCTAAAAAAACATTTGAAACACTAAACGTATGCATTTTAAACGAAACAATTATCGATTCTCCACTTTTCGTAATAACGGTAATTGGTGGCACACCTTTCTGTATCAAAGCACTAATAATTGCAGACGCCGTCGCACCCGTTCCACATGCTAATGTTTCAGCCTCAACGCCACGTTCATACGTTCGCACATAAATAGTTTTTTTATTTCTAATTTGCACAAAATTGACGTTTGTTCCACATGGTTGAAAATGCGGATGGTGACGAATCTCACGTCCTATTTTTTCAACAGGGAACTCATCAAGATTGTCTTCAAAAATAACACAATGGGGCACCCCTGTATTAATAAAATAAAAGTAAAATATTCCATCCTTTACTTCAAGAGGTGCATAGTCTCTAAAGTCGGTTGGATCAGGAAGTTTCACCCGTGCCGTATTTTTTCTAACAGTGGTTGTTATGATACCGGCAATAGTTGTAAAAGAGGGACTCTTTGTAAACCCTAGCACATAATGCGCTAGCCATGCAGCGCAACGCATACCATTTCCACACATTTCAGCCTCACTGCCATCAGCATTAAAAATGCGTGCGATAAGATCTGCTTTTCGACCCAACTCGATTAAAATCAAACCATCTCCTCCAATACCAGTATGACGATGGCATATCTTTTGAGCAAACTCTTTTCTCTTTTTAATAATCTTCTTTCGATTATCAATAAGAACGAAATCATTGCCCGTGCCACACATTTTATAGAATGTAATCTTTTTAGGCATGCGTTTTAATCCTTCATTTCACAAACGAGGGGATAGTCTCTCCCTTCACTAAATCTGTATACGTCTCCCGTTTTCTCACCACAGCAAACTTCTTCCCCTTTACTAATACTTCTGCAACGCGCGGTCGTGAATTATAATTGCTACTCATAGTAAAGCCATACGCACCGGCGCCGAGTAATGCCATCAACTCACCAGCATTAAATTGAGGAAGTTCTCTCTCCTTGGCAAGAAAATCGCCACTTTCACAAATAGGACCTACTACATCGAATACAGAACGTGCTCTATTTTTATTTTGCACAACGGGATAAATTTCATGATAGGCATTATATAAACTGGGCCGAATCAAATCATTCATACCGCCATCAACAATAAGAAAATCTTTCTTCGTTCCTCGTTTAACGTAGGTAACTTTTGTTACAAAAATCCCACTGTTTCCCGCAATAAATCTTCCCGGTTCTAAAATAATACGATATCCCCTCCCGCGCACCATAGGAATAACCCTTTTAGCAAACTCCTCAGCCGTCTGAGGAGTTTCATTTTTATACACGATGCCCAGCCCACCACCGATATTTAAATAGGTAAAATAAATTCCTTGTTTTTTCATTGTATCCATAAAGGCTAATACTTTTTTGATTGCTTGAATAAAAGGAGCTGCCGTTACGATTTGGGAACCGATATGAATATGCAATCCGACAATAGCCACATGGGAAAAAGACGATGCTTTTAGACAAATCTTTTCCACAATGGGTATATTAATACCAAATTTATTTTCTGCTTTTGCTGTTGTTATATACTCATGCGTATCGGCTTTAACATCAGGATTAACACGCAAAGAAACTTGTGTCGTTATGTTATACCGTCGTGAAATCCGTGAAATTGTTTCTAATTCCTGAATCGATTCAACATTAAAAAGTAATACACCACGCTTAATAGCATCGGCAAGTTCTTTTTCTGTCTTTCCGACGCCAGCATACACAATTTTTCTAGGATTACATCCTGCTTTCATACCACGAAAGAGTTCACCACCAGACACAATATCCAAGCCGGCCCCTTTTTTAATTAAGCTATGAAGAACTGCTTGATTTGAATTTGATTTCATTGAAAAGCAAATCAACGGCTTAATCGAAGCAAAAGCTCTTTTGAGCTTAATAAAATGTTCGGTCAATGTTCTATAACTATAGCAATAAAATGGCGTTCCAACCGCTTGAGCAATCTGCTCCACGGAGACATCTTCACAATACAGCTTTTTATTTTTATACGTAAAATAGTGCATAATCTTTCTTTCTTATTTTTTACGCAAACGCATTTGCCATTTTTGTATCATTTTCTTCACCATACGGGGATTCGTACTGCCGTATGTTTTTCGTTTTGCTAACGATTGTTCTGGTTTCAAAAATCGCGACAGCTCAATATCAAAAAAATTCGAAAATTTCTTTAATTCTTTAAGACTTACTTTAGAAAGGTCTTTCCCTTTTTCCAATGCATAGAGCACAATTTGTCCCACCAGCGAATGAGCATCCCCTAAAGAAACCCCCTGCTTTACCAGGTGATCCATTAAATCAGTCGCATAGAGATAGCTATTGGATGAAGCTATCATACACCTATTCTTGTTAATACCAATTTGGGGTACCATTTTAGAAAGTATATCAAGGGCATCACTTGCTAACTTAATGGAAGAAAAAAGAGGTTCCTTATCCTCTTGCATATCCCTGTTATATGCAGAAGGGAGTCCTTTCATCGTAACTAATAACGACACTAAATTACCAAACGCTTTCCCCGCTCTCCCTCTGATGAGCTCCAACAAATCAGCATTCTTTTTATGGGGCATGATACTTGACCCCGTCGCAAACTCATCAGGAATTTCGACAAAGCCAAATTCCTGAGAACTCCAAAGAATAAAATCTTCACTTAATCGTGAAAAATGCATAAAAAGCACTGCTATATGAGAAAGTGTCTCAACAATATAATCACGTGAACTTACTGCATCGAGACTATTGTCACTTACCTTTGAAAAACCAAGTATTTTTGCCGTATACATTCTATCAATAGGAAATGATAGACCTGCCAACGCACCAGCACCGAGCGGAAGTTCATCAATTCTTTTTAACGTATCTTGAAGTCGTTCCTTATCTCTCTGCGCCATTGCAACGTATGAAAGAAGATGATGTGCAAACAATACAATCTGCGCATGTTGCAAATGGGTATAACCAGGAATAGCAATCCCCTCACCCTTTTTAGCTAAAGATAACAATGCTTTCTGATAATTGGTTATTTTACCAATTACGACACTAATCTTATCCTTCAAATATAACTTCGTTGAAGTAATTACTTGATCATTGCGTGAACGCGCAGTATGTAACTTCCCCGCCAATACACCAATCTTCTTTTCAAGAGTATTTTGGATGAGCGTATGGATATCCTCGGTATCTTTGTAGAATTTAGACAGATCTTTTCCCCGAAGATGTTTCTCAACCCATTGTAATCCTCTGATAAGACGTTTTACTTCTCCTACTTTTAAAATCTTTGCCCTTGCCAATGTTTTTACATGAGCAATACTTGTTTTAATATCATAGGAAAACAACTCTTTATCTACTGCCAATGAATAAGAAAAATCTTTTGCGGCCCTATCTAATTCTTTTCTAAAACGTCCGCCCCATAATTTTTTTTGCGATTTCTTCTTTTTCATTTATTATTACCTCTTTTTTCGTGCCATTGATTTTTTCCCCACCTGTGTTGCGACAACATACGGCAAGCCCCATAATTCAATAAACCCCTTTGAGGCCTCGTGATTAAACTGATCATCATGTGAATAGGTTGCTAATTTCTCACGGTATAATGAATACGGAGATTTTCTCCCTACAACTTGAGCACACTTTTCACTCAGCTTTACCTTTACTGTTCCGGTAACCAAATGTTGCTGTTTCACAAAAAAACTATCCAATGCTTCTTTAAGAGGGCTATACCATAAACCATAGTATATAAGTTCACTGTATTTTAGTGATAAGACATCCTTAAAGTGCACAAACTCTCTATCAAATACTAACGACTCTAATTCAGCATGCGCAGCCATTAAAACCGTAGCAGCAGGTGCTTCATATATCTCTCTCGACTTGATACCGACCAGTCTATTTTCAATGACGTCTGTTCTTCCAATCTTATACTGTCCCGTTATTTTATTAAGCTTTTCGATAAGACTAACGAGATTCATTTTTTTGCCGTTTAAAGCAACGGGAGTCCCGTGAATAAACGTTACTTCAACATAACGAGATTTTGTAGGTACTTTTCCCTTCGTCAAATAATACGCGTCTTCTGGTGGCTCTCGCCAAGGATCTTCAAGAATCCCTGCTTCAATTGCTGCACCCCATATATTTCGATCAATCGAATACGGGCTCTTCTTCGTAACATCTATTTTAATTTTATTCCTTTTAGCATAATCTATCTCTTCTTCTCGAGATGAAAATTCCCATTCTCTCAGTGGTGCAATAATCTTAAGCTTTGGAGCTAAACTACGCACACCAACTTCTATACGAACTTGATCATTCCCTTTCCCCGTACACCCATGGGCTACAAATTGGGCTTTTTCTTTATGCGCTATAGAAACCAAATGCTTTGCAATTAAGGGACGTCCGATAGCCGTTGCAAGCAAATATTTCCCTTCATAATTAGCATGTGCCCAGAGTGAAGGGAGAATAAAATCGTCCGCAAACTCCTTTTTGAGATCTTCTATATATACCTTTGAAGCCCCTGCTGAATACGCTCTTTTACGTAAAACTGCTTTGTCCGATGCTTCACCGATAAACGCAGAAAAACAAACAACATCTAAATTACACGTATCCTTGAGCCATTTGATACAACACGATGTATCAAGGCCTCCTGAATAGGCTAATATAACTTTTTTCTTTGCCATGTAATCCTCTCGCCTCTTTTTAATGAGCGCATGGTTTATGGAGTATTTAGTACGACATAAAACATCTGCGCGAATTAAACCCAGCACCTTTTATCTATGTTAGGTGCTTCTTCGTTATTATATTTGAATTACGCGTTTTTTCTTGTTTTACCCAACAACCGTCACTCACTATATTAAAAAAGGTGCTGGGTAAATTCAGCCATCAGCTTTGCAGGACTCCGTTCTGCAAAGCTGGGCTTCATTTATGTTAATAAATGAATTAATGCTGCTTTTTGTACATGTAATCTATTTTCAGCTTGATCAAAAACAATAGATCTGTCTGATTCAATTACCTCATCGGTAATTTCCTGTCCACGGTGTGCTGGCAGACAATGCATTACATACGCCCCCGGTTTTGCTTTACTTAAAAGATCACCGTTTACCTGATACGGTGCAAATACTGAAGCATCTTTTTTAGACGATTCTTCCCCCATGCTTATCCAAACATCGGTATATATATAGTCAGCCTCACAAACCGCTTGAGCTGGATCTTTACAAATTTCAATTGTACTACCACTTTTCTTACTTAATGCCATTGCTTTCTCAACAACTATTTTGTTGGGTGCAAACTTTGATGGACTTGCAACAGTAAAGTGTACCCCCTTACGAGACAAGAGCATTAACAGTGAATTAACAACATTATTCCCATCACCAATATAGGCAACCTTGACATCCTTTGTTTTAGGGCTTTTTTCACATATGGTCATATAATCTGCTAATGCCTGACACGGATGACAATAGTCACTCAGACCGTTAATAACAGGAATAGTACAATATTTATCGATTTCAACAATGCTGTCATGAGAAAATGTTCGTAAAACCAAACAATCCAAATAGCGCGATAGCGTTCGTGCAATATCTTTCAAAGGTTCACGTTTTCCCGGTTGTAATTGCCCCGGAGAAAGAGAAAAACTATTTCCTCCTAATTGATGCATTCCTACTTCAAAAGAAACACGTGTTCTCGTTGATGGCTTCTCAAAAATAAGACCCAGATTTTTCCCCTTTAATGTCTTATAATATTTTTCCTTTTCATTTTTAACCTTAAAACTTAAATCGATAATCTTATCTAAGGTCTTATCGCTTAAATTTTCTAACGTGAGTAGACTTTTCTTTTTCATATAGTCTCCTGCATTGCTTCATCAAGAATTCTTATCGCACGATTGATCAACGTCTTATTCACCGTAATTGCCGGCATAATACGTAACACCGTATTTTGAGTACAATTAATTAACAATCCTTTTTCCATACAGCGCTCGACAATCCCCTTGCCTTCTTTGGTACATTCAACACCAATCATCAAGCCAATGCCTCTGATTTCTTTTATAAAACCATACTTTTCTTTTAATTTAAAAAGCTTCGTATGTAAATAGTTTCCCATCTCCTGTGCATTCTTAAGCAGCTTGTTTTTCTTAATAGTCTTAAATACTGCCAATGCAGCAGTTGTCACCAAAGGATTGCCACCAAACGTTGATGCATGTGTTCCCGGTGGTAAATAATTTTTTAATTTTTTATTTACTACTAATGCGCCGATAGGTACACCACCGCCTAATGATTTCGCAAGGGTCATAAGATCGGGTTCTATTCCAAAATGCTGATACGCGAACATCTTCCCTGTTCTACCCATACCTGTTTGAACTTCATCAAAAATGAGCAATAACTTCTCTTTGCTGCATATACGTTTTACTGCTTCGATATATTCTTTCGATACTACATTGATACCACCCTCACCCTGAATGGGTTCAAGAATAATCGCTGCAGTTTGAGGAGTAATGGTCTCCTTCAATGCTGCAATCGAATTAAACTTTACATACTTGAATCCTTGAGGCAAGGGATCAAAACCATCCTGATATTTCAGTTGTCCCGTTGCCGTCAAAGCAGCTAATGTTCTACCATGAAATGATTGTTCCATTGTTATTATTTCATATTTTCCATGTTCCTTGCCATAGCGACGAGCAAATTTAATCGCAGATTCTATTGCCTCCGCACCACTATTACAAAAAAACGCTTTGGATGGAAAAGAACATTTTGAGATCATTGCCGCAAGTTGTGCTTGTTTACAATTTAAATAATTGTTTGAAATATGAATCATTTTATTTACCTGATGCTTTATGGCAGATGAAACAGACGGCGGACAATGTCCTAAACCGCTCACCGCCCATCCAGGGAAAAAATCAATATATTCTTTTCCTTCAATATCCCATACACGTGACCCTTTGCCTTTCACCAGACATACGGGCAAATGGGTATACGTTGGTAATACATATTCTGCATATAATTTTTGCACATCAGCTGTTTTCATGATCCCCACCATTATGTAACGGTTACATTATGATTTCTGTTCCGATTCCTTGATCAGTAAATACTTCTAAAAGAAGAGAATGTTTAAGGCGTCCATCAATAATATGTGTTTTCTGCACTCTTCCTTTTAAAGCCTCCACACACGCTTTCACTTTGGGCTGCATCCCTCCAGAAACAACATTTTGTTCAATTAAATGTTCCACCTCATTGACATGAACCGTAGAAATTAATGAATCATTATCATTCACATCACGCATAATACCTGGTGTTCCCGTTAGCACTATCATTTTTTGCGCCTGAAGCGCGATGGCAATTTTTGCACTCGCTTCATCAGCATTCACATTATATGCTTGTTTTTTATCATCATAGCCTACCGGATAAATCACCGGAATAATATTAAATTCGGTCAACTCTCGAATAGGCATAATGTTGACCGATGTCACTTCCCCAACAAAACCAATATCTTCAGTGCATTGAACTTTCGTGACATTTAAAATCTCATTGTCATGACCGCTCAACCCAATGGCACGTGCACCAAACTGGTTTATATCATGAACCATTTCCTTATTAATGTCAGCTAATGTATTTATTACAATATCTATAGTTTCCTCATCGGTATAGCGTAATCCTTCCACAAATCGTGGTGTCATGCCTTGTGCAATCATTCTTTGATTGATCATAGGCCCCCCGCCATGAATCAGTATCGGTTTTATCCCTACATAATTCATAAAGACAAGATCATGAAGGATATTTTTCCTCATTTCACTATTATCCATAGCAGCACCACCGTATTTGATCACAATTTCTTTTCCCCTAAACTTTTTAATATAGGGCAATGCTTCGATCAAGATACTTGCTTTTTCGACAATGTTTTTCATGGTTTTCTTAATCCTTAATATTTAAACAATATGTTCACGTTGTATATTTTGCATTAATTTCAATATACTTTTTTGTTAAATCCGAAGTAATGCAATCAGCATATGCCTTTCCGCACGCTAAATCTATAGTAAAATGCACTTCCTTTTTTTTCAATTCTGCTCGAGCATTTTTTAAATTGTGACTGTACGGTTTACCTTTTTTAAGCACGGGATAACGCCCTACCATTATGGTCAAACCAGTAAAATCACACTTAAGTTTCTTCTGCGCTCCTAATGCAGCAACGATTCTTCCCCAATTGGGGTCTGCACCATGTAACGCTGTTTTAAAAAGCATCGAATCGGCAAGTGCTCGAGCCGCCTGTTTTGCCTGATCGGTATTATGAGCCCCCTGTATATGTATTTCACATACTTTTGTTACCCCTTCTCCATCGCGAACAATTTCCTTCGCAATATAATAGGAAATCATTCCTAATGCCTTAAGAAAATGGAAAAAATCCTTCCCTTTTTTCTTGATACATATATTCCCCGCTGCACCATTGGCTAAAATCAAAAGCGTATCATTCGTGCTCATATCATTATCAACATTAATCATATTAAACGTACGTGTCGTTACAATTTTAAGAGCTTCTTTAAGCAACTGTTTACTGATATTCACATCCGTTGTCATAAAAATGAGCATCGTAGCCATGTTTGGATGAAGCATGCCGGCCCCTTTTGCCATAACAGAGAGTGTCGCCGTTTTCCCACCGATTGAGAAAGATACTGTTGCTTCTTTTGTCTTGGTATCCGTCGTTAAAATAGCTTGTGCTGCCTCATGCC
Organism: Candidatus Omnitrophota bacterium; assembly: GCA_018823795.1. Taxonomy (GTDB): domain Bacteria; phylum Omnitrophota; class Omnitrophia; order JAHJGZ01; family JAHJGZ01; genus JAHJGZ01. Next base: position 546 of record JAHJGZ010000036.1, on the reverse strand, counting down.
CTTTCGTACGTGAAAGTTTTTTTATTAACAGAGGAATACAAGATGTGACTTTCTTATGAGGAAAATCACGTCCAATAACGCCCGTTGATGAAGGAAATATTTCATATCCTTTAATGTTTAATAAGCGTGCAAGAAGCTGGCATATTTTTTTCACCTTTTCTTTATTTTTCACACCATTACTACAATTGGCATTACCACTGTTAACAATAATAGCTCTATGAAAAGGGGCTAATAAATGTTTCTGACCGATTAAAACAGGCCACGCTTTCACCTTGTTCGTAGTAAAAACAGCTGCGGCACGAGCCTTCTTCTCTGAAAAGATTAATGCCACGTCTAACGTGCGTTTCCCTTTAATCCCACAGTGCACCCCTGCAGCTTTAAATCCACGCGGTACTGTAATTGCCCCTTTTTTATTTATTACCTTCAAGTCTCTTACCTCGTATCCCTTTTTTATATGAGCCCCATCGTTTCATCAAATCCACAACGGATATTCATATTTTGAATAGCTTGCCCACTCGCACCTTTTATTAAATTATCAATAGCACT
>JAHJGZ010000035.1 GCA_018823795.1 Candidatus Omnitrophota bacterium | reverse complement strand
ATATAAAAAATCTTATGTGCAATTATAAAAGCGGTTTTTTTGTAGAGAAAACAGGAAAAAGCATTAGAAATATACGGGTTTAGTGTCAATAATTACCCAATAAGGTATGTTATGTGCCGAAAAAAACTAGAATTATTGACATTAAAGTTAGCCAAAACAGTCAAAAAACTCTTAATAGTAAATTATTGCTTAACATAGAATCCTTAATCTAATTCTTTAATCATAATATTTCTTAATATGCATAAATTTCAAGAAAGAATTTTTAGTTAAAAAAACGGACGTTTTCTTAACTGCTTGTTATTCTTTTTTGATGTGACCAAGTATATCAAAATATCTAATGTGCTGAAAATTTTAGAAAACTCTTTTACAAGTCAAGGTATTTTTTCTGAAATCCTATGACAGATTTATCCTAAATGTTTAATTGGGGTTCTATGTCTAGAACCCCTAATTCTTTAACTAAAGTCCGTTAAAACGGGTAGCTTTTCGAACCGTTAAGTTACATTTTTACACGATTCTTGGTAATGTCCTAATCACTCCTTAGCGTATATTTACGCACGAATCTTGGTGAGATACCCTTGTTACAAAGAATTACAGAGCATATCTGGAAGTAATGGATGTTATAACAGGAGAAAAATATAGTTAACTTCTTCGGAACACAATGCTTTGGAGTCCTGCATGGTCAAGGTAATGTTTATAAATAAAGTCCCTGTAGAAAAGAAAGAGCCTTTCTAACGGTAATATTTCCTGTTTGACGTTCACGTTTTAACTGTTTCACCACCTGAACACCAGGAATATTGTATTTTAAAGAAAAATATGCCAATTGTTTGCTGATAGAAGAATCATTGACTTTGACTTCAATGAACTGTTCAGCAGTATTCTCCTTGGTAATGCAAAAATCAATCTCACGGCCGTCTTTGGTCCTGATATACCTTAAACTGTACGATTCGCCCAGATAGTCCTGTTTGGCGTATACAGCCTTAAGCAAACAGAGCCCTACCATGTTTTCAAACTGAACTCCTATATCTCCTTTTACCATTCCTGTATCAAAAAAATAAATCTTTGGTTCTTTGAGCAAAGATCTGCCGATATTTTTTGTAAAAGGAATGACTCGGAAAACAATATACAGTGCCTCAAAAATCTGAATATATTTTTTAACCGTATTAGGTGAAACACCGACATCCTGAGCAATAGAAGAATATGAAATCGATGAGCCAACCCTTTGACGCAGCAATTCCAAAACAAGCTGTATTGCTTTGAAATCATGTATTTTTTCAAAATCAAGTATATCAGTGCGAATAAGGCCATCGATATACTGCATCCGCCATCGTTTACTATCTGTATCATGTTCAAAAAGAAATGGTTCAGGAAACGCACCGCGCGTAATGAAACGGTCAAGATCCTGTGCATAGGAAGTCGATAAAAGTTCCCGTGGCGAAAATGGCAACAGCCGATGGATAAAAAATCTGCCGGAAAGTGAATCTCCTGATTGACGAAAAGTATCTAATCGGGCACTGCCCGTCACAATAATCTTAAGCCATTCTTTTTTGGTATCATAAACTCCTTTCAAATAGTTTTTCCACTCAGGCATTTTATGAATTTCATCCAAAATCAGTAATTCAGTTGAATCAAGCCATGCCTCATCGTGAATTATTTTTCTATCTTCCAGACGATCATAATTTAAATATGCGGTATTTTGAAATGATGTGGCAATCTCATTTGCCAGCCACGTCTTGCCAACTTGACGAGGGCCAACAATAAAAACCATTTTTTTTGTCAGATCATTTAAAATATTCTTTTTTTGCCAACGATCCATAGCGACTATTTTGCATTGTTTTTCGATAAAGTCAAGACTATTTTGCATCGGGATCTTTCATATTCAAGATGGTCCACATTCAGTTGTTGACTCAGCCATGATACAATTGTGTCAGGCACATCCTCCTTTCTGCGAGGCGGAAATCCAAGAAATAAGAATGTTTTCAATAGCACGGGGTTCTATGTCTAGAACCCCAAACAATACATGCCATTATCAAAGTCAGACAGCTGCAGACCAGGTTCTGGGACTTGTCATCCCTGGCTGTGATTTTCCCACGATTGGCATAGTTCACATCCCTGGCCAGCTGATGTATCTGTTCGCCTTTCAGCAGTCCCCTGCGTTTGCGGAGTCTTGCCTGCGGATCGGTCATATGCTGCAGGATATGTTCCGTCTTGAATATTCTTCCGAGATGAAGATTCGCTTTGTAAAAGTCGTTGCTTTCATCTCTGGAAAGCAGCCTTCTCAGAACAACTGACGCCGTTGCCTGTCCCTGCTCAATTGACGAATAAAGTTTCGCCATCCGGATCCAGAAGTCGGTAACCAGGCCCATAAGGGGTAGGTGGGGGATTGCTGCATTAATGTTAAGCTCAACATTAATGCACGGATCCCCCTGTGACCCCAATAATCCGGTCAATTTCATCGGGTGTCAAAAATTCCCTAGACCTTCTGTTAATGTTTTTTGTTTTAATCGGAGGATTTGTTTTCACTTATCACCTACTTTCCCTAAAATGAACATTGGACTATACATATAACAGAATTATTTTTATAGTCAAACTATAAATTCCAATTAAGCTAACTTTCCCGTAATGGTACT
>JAHJGZ010000034.1 GCA_018823795.1 Candidatus Omnitrophota bacterium | reverse complement strand
TATCATGGCGAAGGAAAAATTTGAACGGACAAAGCCGCATGTAAACGTGGGAACGATCGGACACGTTGACCATGGAAAGACAACGTTGACGGCAGCAATAACGAAGGTGTTGTCAGATAAAGGTCTTTCCAATTACATTTCATATGATCAGGTAGCGAAAGCATCTGAATCACAGGGGCGACGTGATGCGACGAAGATCTTAACGATTGCGGTTTCACACGTTGAGTATTCCTCAGAGATTCGGCACTATGCGCACGTTGATTGTCCGGGCCATGCTGATTATGTAAAGAATATGATAACCGGTGCAGCGCAGATGGACGGTGCCGTGCTGGTAGTAAGCGCAGCAGATGGACCGATGCCGCAGACGAGAGAACATATTCTCCTAGCCCGCCAAGTAGGAGTTCCTTCCATAGTAGTATTCCTCAATAAAGTAGATGTTGTCGATGACCCAGAACTTCTTGAACTCGTAGAATTAGAAATACGAGAATTATTAAATAAGTACAAGTTTCCAGGAGATACGATTCCCATAATTAGAGGGAGTGCAATAAAAGCGATTTCAGCACCGAATCCGGATCATGAAGATGCTAAGTGTATCTTGGACTTAATCAAAGCGTTAGATGAAAACATACCATTGCCGAAGCGGGAAATCGATAAACCGTTTTTACTGCCGATAGAAGATGTATTTAGTATATCAGGACGAGGTACCGTTGGAACCGGGAGAATAGAACGTGGCATTATCAAGACCGGGGAAGAGGTTGAGATCATAGGGCTTAAAGAACAGTCAATTAAGTCAGTGGTTACCGGAGTAGAAATGTTCCGTAAGATACTGGATGAAGGACGTGCCGGAGATAATGTAGGGTTATTGTTACGTGGTGTTGATAAAGAAGCTTTAGAACGCGGAATGGTAGTCGCCAAGCCCGGGACGGTAACGCCACATACAAAGTTTAAAGGACAAGTGTATATATTAACGAAAGAAGAAGGAGGCCGCCACACGCCGTTTTTTAAAGGTTACCGGCCGCAGTTTTACTTTCGCACAACGGATGTAACCGGCGTAGCACAACTACCTGAAGGGGTAGAGATGGTGATGCCGGGAGATAACGTTGAGGTATCAGTAGAATTAATCACACCGATCGCAATGGAGAAGGAATTACGGTTTGCAATACGTGAAGGCGGCAGAACGGTTGGTGCTGGTGTCGTGAGTGAAATAGTTGAATAACCGTGTGAAGAGAATACTATGAGAGAGATTATTACTTTAGCATGTTCGGAATGTAAGCGCCGTAATTACTCGACAAAAAAAGATAAAAAGGCGCATCCGGATAAAATAGAAATGAAGAAATTCTGTAAGTTCGATAGGAAACGTACGGTTCATAAGGAGATAAAATAAAATATTAGTAGGAAGAGTGATTCTTCCATACCTATTGCAGTATTAGGCCTGTAGCTCTAATTGGCTAGAGCTCCGGATTCCAAATCCGGGAGTTGGGGGTTCGAATCCCTCCAGGCCTGCCGCGTGATGTTCAGATATAAGAAATTCCTTCCGAGGTCATTTAGCGGTTAAAAATAGTTGTAAGGGTAATATGTCACGGCAAGGGAATAATGTGGTTTCCTTACCAAGAAGGATTTCTTAGTCTTTTTTAATGGAAAGAACCAATGGCAAATAGTGTAACTACATTTTTATCAGAAGTAAAAACAGAACTTAAAAAGGTAGTATGGCCGAGTAGGGATGAGCTCAAAGCCGCAACACTTGTTGTATTAATAGCCACATTCCTTTTAGCGGTGTACATCGGTATTGTTGATTTCATCTTTTCAAAATTAATTACATTAATAATTCGGTAGGTAGAAAGAGGAGTTTTTTTCTTATGTCAATGAAGTGGTATGCAGTTCATACCCAAACCGGTTGTGAAAGTAGAATAAAGAATTCTTTGTTGACGCGGGCAGCTTCGAAAGGGTTCAGCGACAATATTAAACAAATATTAATTCCGACCGAGCAGGTAAGTGAAGTTAAAGATGGACAGAAGAAAATAACTGAGCGGAAATTTTTTCCTGGGTATGTCCTTATTGAAATGGATTTGACTGACGAGACGTGGTACTTGGTTAAGAATACGCCGGGTATTTCTGGTTTTGTCGGAGCTGGGGCAAAACCGCTTTCACTCAGCGAAGAAGAAATACAAACAATTTTACACCAACAAGAAGCGAAGAAGACGAAGCCACAGCCGAAAGTTGTTTTTGAAATTGGCGAGAGCGTTCGAGTAAAAGAAGGGGCGTTTGCTAATTTTAACGGTACCATAGAAGAGATTAATCCTAATAAAGGCAAACTCAAAGTTATGGTTACCATTTTTGGGCGCGCAACCCCTGTTGAATTAGAATACTGGCAGGTTGAAAAATTGTAGGAGTAGACGATGGCAAAGAAAGTTATAACAACTATTAAATTACAGGTTCCTGGCGGACAGGCAAATCCTGCTCCTCCTATTGGCCCGGCACTTGGGCAACATGGATTAAAAATTATGGATTTTTGCAAACGGTTTAATGAGCAAACCAAAGATAGGCAAGGTCTCATTCTACCGGTTGTTATTTCTGTGTATCAAGATAAAAGTTTTTCTTTTATTCTTAAAAGTCCTCCTGCTTCAGTATTGTTGAAGAAAGCCGCAGGGCTTGCAAAAGCTTCTGGAGATCCTAAGAAAGAGAAGATAGGGTCTGTTACGAAATCACAAGTTGAGGAAATTGTACGGACAAAAATGCAGGATTTAAATACCAGTAATATGGACGCTGCCGTTAAAATCATTGCGGGGACAGCACGCAGCATGGGGATTGAAATCACGGAAGGGTGATTATGACTAGAAAGAGCAGTAAACGATATCAAGAAGCAGCAAAGCAGGTGAGTGAGGAAGCGGTAAGCGTGCAAGAAGCAGTTAAAATACTTAAGGCGTTTCCTTCTGCCAAATTTGATGAAAGTATTGAAGTATCATTTCAACTGGGCATCGATCCGAAACAATCAGCACAAGTGGTACGGGGAACCGTGAGCCTTCCTCACGGAACCGGAAAATCGGTTAAAGTGTTAGTGTTTTGTCGCGGTGAAGCGGAACGTGAAGCTCAAGAAGCGGGAGCGGATTATGTCGGTGCGGATGAACTTATTAATAAAGTAGCTGGTGGCTGGACCGATTTTGACGTTGTTGTTGCTCATCCAAATGTTATGAAAGAGATTAGTAAATTAGGAAAAATCCTTGGACCACGCGGGCTTATGCCTTCCCCTAAGGTTGGTACGGTTACGCAGGATGTTGGTAAGGCTGTGCGTGAAGTAAAGAAAGGGAAAATCGAATTTAAGTCGGATAAAACAGGGGGACTTCATGTTGCGTGTGGAAAAGTTTCTTTTGCAGAAGAAAAGTTGGTCGACAATATTAAAATAGTGATTAAAACCATTTTGGATAATAAACCGTCAAGCGCAAAAGGTACGTACATCCACAATGTTGCCGTTTCGACGTCGATGGGGCCGGGCGTAGCGGTGAATGTGCATACAATGGTTGAGAAAAAATAAAACAGTTAGAGGAATAGTTATGCCAGGAATAGAAAACACCTTAATGTTAAAAGAAATTAAAAAAAAGCTAGAAAACAAAAATGTCTTTTTTACTAATTTTAATAAAGTGACTGTGAAGAATTTCAGTCGTTTACGGCAATCTCTTACTAAGAATGACGGACAGGGACTTGTTGTCAAAAACAGAGTCGCGCGTATTGTACTGAAAGAATTGGGAATGGAAAAGGCGGTAGATGTTATTGCCGGCTCGATGTTTTTAGTTGCTGCAGAGAAAGAACCACAGAAGATTTCTAAAGACCTCGTTGATTTTGCGAAGGGACAAGAGAGTTTTACCATAAAAGGGGCATTTATTGATGGCAGCTTCCAGCCAGAGTCTTACGTGTCTGAGTTGGCGAAGCTTCCTTCACGTGAACAATTGTTAGCATCGGTTGTGGGAGGCATGAAAGCGCCGATTACGAATTTTGTGTTTGGCCTCAAGGGTATACTTCGTTCATTCGTTGTTGTTTTAAATGAGATGAATAAAAAAAAGAGTGAATAATTAAAAGTAGAGTAATTTTTTAGGAAGGAGATTTAATCATGGCGGACGAAGCGGTAAAAACTGAGGAAAAGAAGGATTCAATAGAGCTTTCTGATAAGCTTGCGAGTATTATGAAATCTATTGAAGAATTAACCGTTGTTGAATTAGCAACGTTGGTGAAAGCATTGGAAGAAAAGTTTGGTGTGTCTGCAGCTGCTGCTATGGCGGTTGCCGCTCCTATGGCTGGTGGTGGTGCGGGTGCTGCTGCACCGGAAGAAGAGCAGGTTGCTTTTACGGTGATGCTTATGGCTTTTGGAGACAAAAAAATTAACGTTATTAAAGAAATCCGTGCTATTACTAACCTTGGCTTAAAAGAAGCCAAAGACTTAGTTGAAAGTGCGCCAAAGGCTGTTAAGGAAGACGCAACAAAAGAAGACGCTGAGAAAATAAAGAAGACCTTAGAGGCAGTAGGTGCTACGGTTGAAATTAAATAATGATATCCACGCGTTCATAATCATGAGAAAAATAGATTTCATGAAAGATGTGCTGCGTTGTCATGTAGCGTATGTTTCTTGTCTGCGTGGGTATAAACTATCTTAATCTTAATTAAAAGAGGTTGTGTAGGCCTATGGGTACAATGAATAAGCGAAAAAGTTTTTCTAAAATTGCGGAATGTATGGATGTGCCAAATTTGGTGGAAATCCAGACTGATTCCTATGCCCACTTTTTACAATTAGATAAATTAAATCGTAAACGAAAAAAAATCGGATTAGAAGCTGCGTTTCAGGATTGTTTTCCGATTGAAAGTTTTGATGCCAGCTGCCGCTTAGAATATATAGGCTATGAACTGGGAAAACCAAAATACCCGATTACAGAATGCCATAAGCGGGGCATGACCTATGCCGCTCCTTTTAAAGTACAGCTTCGTCTGGTCAAACAAGGTGAGCAAAAAGAGCAAGAAGTATACATGGGGGAGCTACCGCTCATGACGCCGACAGGTACCTTTGTTATTAATGGTGCTGAACGTGTTGTCGTTAGTCAATTGCATCGTTCTCCGGGGATATCACTTGAGCAAAGTGTTCATGCGACGGGAAAAAAGATTTTCAGTGTACGAATCATTCCGTATCGTGGTGCATGGCTTGAATTTGAGTCTGATATTAATGATGTTCTTTATGCATACATTGACCGACGACGGAAAATTTTAGCGACTACATTACTTCGCGCATTAGGGTATTCAACGAATTATGACATTATTAATGCGCTGTATGAAGTAGAAACCATTAATGATGTAAATCGGTCGTCATTTAAAGAATTGAGTAAAAATGTTCTTGCTGATGATGTTAAAGACCCTGAAACAGGTGACCGTCTTGGTGCTGCAGGAGTACGTTTAAATAAAGAACTTCTTGAATTCTTTGTTTCTCGTGGCGTAAAGCAAATTAAAATAACAACAGTAAAAAATGACGATTATTGTATTATTAACACCTTAGAGCGTGATCCCTACCATAATCGTGAAGAAGCTCAAATAGCATTGTATAAAAGGATTCGTCCTGGTGATCCACCGACTGGAAATAATGCTGCTGATTTAGTTAATAAATTATTCTTTGACGCACAGCGCTATGATTTGGGTAAAGTTGGCCGGTTTATGTTGAACCGTAAACTATCCCTGGATGTTCCTTTAGATGTGAGCGTCTTACGACCGGAGGATGTACTTCATGCTGTACACGCACTTCTTCAGTTGAAAAATGGTATCATCAAAGTTGATGATATTGATCACCTGGGAAATAGGCGGGTTCGCTCAGTTGGTGAGTTATTACAGAATCAGGTGCGTGTTGGTCTTGCACGTATGAAGCGTGCAACACTGGAGAGAATGTCAATTTACAATTTAGAAGCGGTTATGCCGCATAATCTTATTAACCCTAAACTCATTGCTTCTGCTATTAAAGATTTTTTTGGAAGAAGTCAGCTTTCTCAGTTTATGGATCAAACAAATCCATTGGCAGAATTGACCCATAAGCGGCGTTTGAGTGCCTTAGGACCGGGAGGTCTATCTCGTGAACGAGCGGGCTTCGAGGTTCGTGACGTTCATCCATCACATTATGGAAGAATTTGTCCAATTGAAACACCAGAAGGACCAAATATCGGATTAATTGCCTCGTTAAGTACCTATGCAAGGGTAAATGAAATTGGCTTTCTTGAAACACCCTATCGACAGGTACGTAAGGGAAAGGTAACCGAGGAGATTGAATACCTGACAGCCGATAAAGAAGACAATTACGTTATTGCGCAGGCAAACGCACCTATTGATCCGAGCGGCAGATTTTTAAATGATAAAATATCCTGTCGTTTCAAAGGAGATTTCCCTGCGCTTCCAAGAGAAAAGGTAGATTTGATGGATGTTTCACCAAAACAGCTTGTGAGCGTTGCGGCTTCATTAATTCCCTTTCTTGAGCATGATGATGCAAACCGCGCTTTGATGGGTTCTAATATGCAACGTCAAGCGGTTCCCCTTTTAGAGACTGAAGAACCTATTGTAGGGACCGGAATGGAACACAAGGTAGCAAAAGATTCCGGCGTGTGTGTTATTACTAAGACACGGGGGACCGTGAAAAGTGTTTCTGCGGAGGAAATTGTTGTTGATGATGTTGTGTACAAACTGAAAAAGTTCGAACGGTCAAATGCAGGAACGTGTGTTAACCAGCGCCCGATTGTTCATGAAGGGCAAAAGGTAAAAAAAGGAGATATTATTGCCGACGGACCGGCTACGAAAAATGGGGAATTGGCGTTGGGAAGCAATGTGCTCGTTGCATTTGTCCCCTGGCGTGGTTACAACTTTGAAGATGCTATTTTAGTGAGCCAGAAACTTATTAAAGATGATGTCTATACTTCAATACATATTGAAGAATTTGATTGTGAAGCCCGCGACACGAAATTGGGAAATGAAGAAATCACCCGTGATATTCCTAATGTTGGTGAAGATGCGCTGAAAGATTTAGATGAAGAAGGCATTGTTCGGATTGGGGCAGAAGTAAAGCCGGGTGATATTTTAGTAGGAAAAATCACGCCAAAGAGCGAAACAGAATTATCTCCAGAAGAAAAACTGCTTCGTGCCATTTTTGGTGAAAAAGCCGGGGATGTCCGCGATGCTTCTCTGACAGTTCCTCCAGGGGTGGAGGGAATAGTTGTTGATGTAAAAGTTTTTGCTCGCAAAGAATTAGGGAATAAAACACGAGACGAAAAACGCGAGGAAATTCAGGAGATAGATTCGATTAAACAGCGGTATATGGAGCGGATCGATGTATTGCGGAAGGAACGATTAAATAAGATCTCAGAGATGGTTGTAGGGAAAAAACTTTCCGAAAATCTCGTTGATGAAGTTTTGGGCGAGACCTTAATTAAAACTGGCAAAGTAATCGAGAAAAAAGATATTAAAAAATTAGAACGATGCGATTGGGAAACTATTCGTTTAGATGAAGACCCAGAACTCGAAGATACGATCAGACGTCTTGCGCGTATTTGGGGCGATGAAATCGATGAATTAATCGAAGAGCGAGCTCGTGAGATTGACCGGATGAAAAAGGGAGATGAGCTTCCACCAGGGGTTATTAAAAAGGTGGTTGTGTTTGTCGTATCAAGGAGAAAACTTTCTATTGGTGATAAAATGGCCGGCCGCCACGGGAATAAAGGCGTTATTGCAAAAATTCTGCCTGAAGAAGATCTTCCCTTTTTACCTGATGGTACACCAGTCGATATTATTTTGAATCCTCTTGGTGTTCCATCTCGAATGAATGTCGGACAGATTCTCGAGACCCATCTCGGATGGGCTGCAAAAGTATTAGGATTAAAAATAAAAACGGCGGTTTTTGATGGTGCTTCTGAAAAAGAGATTAAAAATATGCTTGAGGAAGCAAAGCTCCCTGCAGACGGAAAAATTACTCTTTATGATGGACGTACCGGTGAACCTTTCGATCAAAAAGTTACGGTAGGATATATTTACATGATGAAGCTGGCCCATTTAGCAGATGATAAAATACATGCGCGTTCTATCGGACCATATTCATTAGTGACTCAACAGCCGTTAGGTGGAAAGGCACAATTCGGAGGACAGCGTTTTGGAGAGATGGAAGTATGGGCACTTGAAGCATATGGAGCGGCGTATACGTTACAAGAACTTCTTACGGTTAAAAGTGATGACGTGATTGGGCGAACAAAGGTGTATGAATCTATCGTGAAAGGTGAAAATGCATTACATCCGGGAACGCCTGAATCATTTAATGTGCTCGTCAAAGAGTTACAAAGCTTGGGCCTCGACGTTATTCCTGAGAAGCGACAACTATTGAAAGAAGGAAAAGAGTCAAAAGTAAAAAAACACGCAATTAGTTAGTGATTCTACAGAGGAGGAGAATTGCCTATATGAAACGGGAAATGAACACATTTGATCTTGTTTCGATTAAAATTGCATCACCTGAAGTGATACGTTCATGGTCACGTGGTGAAGTAAAAAAACCGGAAACAATCAATTACCGTACCTTAAAGCCGGAAAAAGATGGGCTCTTCTGTGAGAAGATTTTTGGACCGACGCGTGATTGGGAGTGTAGCTGCGGAAAATATAAAAGAATAAAGCATAAAGGTATTATTTGTGACCGGTGCGGTGTTGAGGTTACACAGAGCAAAGTTCGACGTCAACGGATGGGACATATTAATTTAGTAACACCCGTATCGCATATTTGGTTTTTTAAGACAATGCCATCCCGTATTGGGAATCTGCTTGATTTAAGCGTTCGTGTTTTAGAAAAAGTTCTCTATTATGAAGAACACATTATTATTGATCCAAAGGAAACATCACTTTGCACGAAAGATTTACTGAGCGAAGAAGAATACCAACAAGCATTGGAACAACATGGGCCTGGTTCGTTTATTGCTAAAATGGGGGCTGAAGCCATACACGATCTTTTAGCGGAACTAGACTTGGATAAATTATCGCAGAAATATCATCGACAAATTAAAACCTCCAAGTCGAAGCAAGCACGAGCACGTGCAGTAAAAATGCTTAAAATAGTTGAGCAGTTTCGTCTCTCCGGCAATAAACCGGAATGGATGATTATGGATGTTATTCCAGTCATTCCTCCTGACTTGCGGCCACTGGTTGCGCTTGATGGTGGGCGATTTGCAACATCTGACTTAAACGATCTCTATCGTCGTGTTATTAATAGAAATAATCGTTTAAAAAAACTGTTAGATTTGACAGCACCGGATGTCATTATTCGTAATGAAAAAAGAATGCTTCAGGAAGCGGTTGATGCTTTATTTGACAATGGACGTCACGGAAGGCCGGTTCTTGGTGCAGGTAATCGTCCTTTAAAGTCACTCAGTGATATGCTGAAAGGAAAACAAGGTCGTTTCCGCCAAAATTTATTAGGAAAACGAGTCGATTATTCAGGCCGTTCTGTTATTGTCATCGGACCAGAACTGAAACTGCATCAATGTGGATTACCGAAAAAAATGGCACTTGAACTGTTTGAACCTTTCATTATCAAAAAGCTAAAAGAAAGAGGGCATGTCCATACTATTAAATCAGCGAAAAAAATGGTGGAAAAAGTCAAACCGGAAGTATGGGATATCTTAGAAGAGGTTATTACTGACCATCCTATTCTACTTAACCGTGCACCTACCTTGCATCGTCTTGGCATTCAATCTTTCGAGCCGGTCCTTATTGAAGGAAAAGCAATCCGTATACACCCGTTAGTATGTGCGGCTTTTAATGCAGATTTTGACGGTGATCAAATGGCAGTACATGTTCCTCTGGCAATGGAAGCACAAATGGAAGCGAGGATCCTCATGCTTTCCTCAAACAACATTTTTTCATCTTCGAATGGAAAGCCGATTACAACACCGTCACAGGATATCGTTTTAGGGATTTATTACATGACGAAAGCAAAAGACGGTTGTCAAGGAGAAGGCACTATTTTTGCTGATATTGACGAAGCAGTGACTGCCTTTCAAGATAAAGAAGTGAAAGGCCATGCGAAGGTTCGGGTACGCATTGACGGCGAGATTACTGAAACGACCATGGGGAGAATTTTATTCAATCAAAGTCTTCCAAAAGGATTTCGTTATGTCAATGATATTATTGATAAGGGAAAACTGTCAAAGATTATTGCAGAATGTTATCGACAATTTGGCCACTTTGAGACTATTTTACTGCTTGACCGTTTAAAAACGCTTGGCTTTGAAGAAGCAACAACGGCGGGTATTTCAATTGCAATTGATGATATTCGTATTCCTTCAACGAAAGACGAACTTTTAGCTGAAGGGAACAAAAGTGTGAAGGAAATTGAAGAGCAATACCAGAATGGATTAATAACCGAGGGTGAACGATACAACAAGGTAATTGATATTTGGACCTATATTACTGACCGAGTGAGTGACAGCATGTTTGAAGAGCTAGAATCATTTAATCCCATTTTTATGATGGCTGATTCAGGAGCGCGAGGTTCGAAACAGCAGATACGTCAGCTGGCGGGAATGAGAGGTTTGATGGCAAAGCCGTCGGGGGAAATTATTGAAAAACCGATTACTGCAAACTTTCGTGAAGGATTGACCGTATTAGAGTATTTTATTTCAACACATGGAGCGCGGAAAGGATTAGCCGATACAGCATTAAAAACCGCAGATTCAGGGTATTTAACACGGCGGCTAGTCGATGTTGCACAAGATGTTATTATTTCTGAGAAGGATTGTGGAACACTGAACGGTATTTACATAGAACCAGTGTATGAAGGTGATGAGCTGACCGTTTCACTGCAAGAAAGAATTGTTGGCCGTGTTGCATTGGATAACCTTGTTGATATCATAACGGATCAAACTATAGTTAAAACAGGCGAAGAAATTAATGAAGAGATAGCAGAAAGAATTGTAGCCACGGGGGTAGAAAAAATTAAAATACGGTCTGTTTTAACATGTGAATCAAAACGGGGCGTGTGTTCTAAGTGTTATGGGCGCAATTTGGCAACAGGGGGAATGATTGAATTTGGTGAGGCGGTTGGTATTATTGCTGCGCAATCAATCGGAGAACCGGGAACACAGCTTACCATGAGAACATTTCATAT
>JAHJGZ010000033.1 GCA_018823795.1 Candidatus Omnitrophota bacterium | reverse complement strand
GTATTACGGGCCGTGTGGCTCTTGATAACATTGTCGACATTATAACGGATGAAGCGATTGTAAGATCCGGTGAAATTATTACTGAAGACCACGCGAAGAGGATAGAAACAGCCGGCATCGAAAAAATACGCATACGGAGTGTTCTTACATGCGAGTCCCGGAAGGGAGTATGCGCTAAATGTTATGGGAAGAATCTGGCGACTGGGAAAATAGTTGAAATGGGTGAAGCCGTAGGTATTATAGCCGCGCAGTCGATAGGTGAACCCGGTACACAGCTTACGATGAGAACATTTCATATTGGTGGTACTGCTGCTCGGGTTATTGAGCAGTCATATTATAAAGCGCGCAATAAAGGTGCGTTGCGATACCAAAATTTAAAAATAGTTACGACAAAGAAAGGCGAAATTGTTGTACTCAACAGAAATGGACAAGCTGCTATCCACGATGAAGAAGGCCGTGAACTCGAAATATACACCATGCCTTCAGGAGCTATATTAAGTAAAGCTGAAGGGGCTATTGTCGAGAAAGATGAAATTTTTGTTAAATGGGATCCTTATACCGTGCCGATTCTTTCTGAAATGTCAGGGCGTGTTCGCTATGAAGATATTAAAGAGGGAATAACGATGCGGCAAGAAAAGGATGCAACGACTGGATTAACCGAACGAGTCATTATTGAACATAAGGAAGATTTGCATCCACAAATTCTTATTGTCGGTGATAGTGACGATATTTTAGCATTTTATCCAATTCCGGCAAACGCACATATCGTTGTAAAAGACGGGCAAACAATTAGCGGTGGTAGCTTGATTGCAAAGACACCGCGGAAAATTGCAAAAACAAAAGATATTACCGGTGGACTGCCACGTGTGGCAGAACTCTTTGAAGCACGCAAACCAAAGAACCCTTCTATTGTGAGTGAGATCGACGGTGTCGTTGAATTCGGAGAAATTACAAAAGGACAACGGATGATTATTGTAAAAAGTTCGACAGGTATGACCAAGGAATATGTTATCCCTCATGGTAAACATCTTAACGTTTACAAAGGGGACAAGGTGCTCGCAGGAGAGCAATTGATAGATGGTCCTGTTGTTCCTCAAGATATATTAAAAGTGAGCGGTGAACGTAAACTGCAAGAATATTTGGTCAAAGAAGTTCAAGATGTATATCGTCTGCAGGGGGTCACGATTAATGATAAACATATTGAGGTGATTGTGAGACAGATGTTACGTAAAGTGCGTATTGATGATTCCGGCGACACTGATTTACTTATCGGTGCCCAGGTGGACAAATTGGTGTTTAAAAAAGAAAACGAACGCATTAAGAAAAAAGGGAAGCAACAAGCGAAAGCGACATCAATATTGCTTGGTATTACGAAAGCATCATTGACAACGGAGAGTTTTATTTCAGCGGCAAGTTTTCAGGAAACAACGCGTGTACTTACTGAAGCCGCATCTGCTGGGAAAAAAGATTATCTCCTAGGATTAAAAGAAAATGTTATTATGGGGCATTTAATTCCTGCGGGGACTGGTTTTCATACCCATCAAAAATTTTCAATGGTTAAAGAGAGTCCTCTCGATGAAGAACAAACAAGTTTTGAAAGCCTGTTATCTGGTAACGCATCGAATAAAAATGAGGACAAGTCATGAAGAGCATGCATATACGATAAGAGAAAGGATGTCTATGCCGACCGTTAATCAATTAATCAGAAAACCACGGAGAAAGCAAAAAAAGAAGACAAAATCACCTGCGTTGGAGTGTTCACCACAGAAACGGGGAGTATGTTTAATAGTACGAACACAGACACCAAAGAAACCAAATTCAGCGCTGCGTAAGATTGCGCGTATTCGTCTGAGTAATGGAGAGGAAGTTACCGGATATATTCCTGGTGTTGGACACAACTTACAAGAACACTCGATTGTATTGATAGAGGGTGGAAAAGTAAAAGATTTACCCGGTGTACGATATCACATAGTGCGTGGAAGGCTTGATACGAGCGGCGTAGAAAATAGACGTAAATCACGGTCTCGATACGGGGCAAAAAGACCAAAGTTATAAATGAGACCAAAAAATAACACGTGTTCATTAAAGGAGGCCTTGTAGTGAGAAGAAGAAGAGCAGCAAAACGAAAAATATTACCAGATCCGAAATATAAAAATCAGTTAGTTGCTAAATTTGTTAATATTATTTTAATCAAAGGGAAAAAGTCTATTGCGCAAAAGATTGTTTACGACGCATTTGACATGATCCAACAGCGTACGAATAAGAAACCGTTGGAAGTGTTCAGGCAAGCTGTTGAAAATGCTCGTCCGTTACTTGAAACAAAGTCAAGACGAATTGGTGGTGCTACCTATCAAGTTCCTATCGAAGTTAGGCCTGATCGGGGAGCGACCTTAGCCTTGCGGTGGATGCGAAATTTTGCGCGCAGCAAGAAAGGGAAGCCGATGCAGGAAAAGATGGCAGCTGAAATTATTGATGCGTTCAATAAAACCGGAGCGACAATAAAAAAGCGTGAAGATGTTCACAAAATGGCAGAAGCAAACAGAGCATTTAGCCATTATCGCTGGTAATAGGGACGATTGCGTAAAAGAATAGGTAGGTATCATGCTGGAAAAAATTAGGAATATAGGAATTACGGCTCATATTGACGCCGGGAAAACAACGACGACTGAGCGCGTGCTCTATTATACAGGAAAGACACACAAGATAGGTGAAGTACATGATGGTACGGCTACAATGGACTGGATGGAGCAGGAGCAGGAACGTGGGATTACGATCACTTCTGCTGCTACTACTGCATTTTGGCGTGATTATCGTATTAATATAATTGATACACCGGGGCATGTTGATTTTACCGTCGAGGTTGAACGTTCTTTGAGAGTATTGGATGGTGCTGTTGTTTTGTTTTGTGGAGTTGGGGGGGTTGAACCTCAATCTGAAACGGTATGGCGCCAAGCTGATCGGTATAAAGTACCGCGCATTGCATTTGTCAATAAAATGGATCGCGTTGGTGCGTGTTTTGAAACCGTTGTTTCACAGATGCGGCAACGATTAGGAGCTGTTGCGATCCCACTGCAAATACCGTATGGACAAGAAGATACCTTTAAAGGGGTTATTGATCTCATTGAAATGAAAATGTATCTTTTTATGGAAGAAACGTTAGGTGCTCAATTTGAAACAAAGGATATACCTGATGATCAATTAGCCCATGCGGAAAAGGAACGAGAACAGTTAATTGAAAGCATAGCAGAACACAATGATGAACTGATGCATAAATTTATTGAAGGGGAAGAGCCCACCAAACAAGAACTAAAAAAGGCTATTCGGGAAGCGACTATTGCGAATAAAGTTATTCCGGTGTTTTGTGGTGCAGCATTTAAAAATAAAGGAATACAACAGTTACTTGATGCAGTTATCGATTATTTACCAGCACCGTGTGATGTTCCTGCTATTAACGGCGTTGATCGTCATGGTGATGCGCTTGAACGGCATCCGGATAAAAATGAGCCATTTAGTGCGTTGGTTTTTAAATTAGCAACGGATCCGCATGTTGGAAAGATTACTTTTATACGAGTTTATTCAGGTACCCTGAAAAGCGGTAGCCATGTTATTAATGCAAAAACAGAAAAAAAAGAGCGTATTGGCAGGCTGCTTCTTATGCATGCGAATAAACGGGAAGAGATAGATCATGTTGAAGCGGGTGATATTGCAGCAGTTATTGGTTTAAAAAATGTTAAGACCGGGGATACGCTCGCTGATATCGATGCGCCCATTATTTTGGAATCAATGAATTTTCCTGATCCAGTTATTGCAATGGCCATAGAACCGAAGACCAAGGCTGATAGAGATAAACTGAGTGATGCGCTCGGTAGACTTTCTGAAGAGGATCCGACGTTTCAAGTAAGGACCAATGAAGAAACAGGGCAAACAATCATTGCTGGCATGGGTGAATTACATTTGGAAATTATTAAAGATAGAATGCTCAGAGAATTTAAAGTTAATGCCAATACCGGTAAACCGCAGGTGGCTTATAAAGAAACTATTACGAAATATGCAGAATGTGAGGGTAAATTTATCCGTCAGAGTGGCGGACGTGGACAATACGGACATTGTTATTTGAAACTTGAACCAATGGGAAGAGGTGAAGGATTTGAATTTGTTGATAAAGTTAAGGGAGGAGCTATTCCTCGTGAATATATATCAGCAGTGAAAGCAGGGGTCAAAGAGGCATGTCCAAATGGAACATTGGCTGGCTATCCTGTTGTAGATATTAAAGTTACTGTTTATGATGGGTCGTATCACGACGTTGATTCTTCTGAACTTGCCTTTAAAATAGCGGCTTCAATAGGATTTAAGGATGGTGTAAAAAGAGCAGGTGCTGTACTCCTTGAACCAATTATGGCTGTTGAGGTTTTAGTTCCTGAAGAATACATGGGAGATGTTATTGGTGATTTAAGTTCTCGGCGTTGTAAAATTGAGATGATGAGTGATAAAGGCCACTTAAAAGTTATTAATGGGCTCGTACCATTATCTGAGATGTTTGGCTATGCTACTGCAGTTCGCTCACTTTCGCAGGGGAGAGCAACGTATACCATGGAGCCTCATGGTTACGAGGAAGTTCCTAAGAACATTGCACATGAAATTATTGAAGGAGAATAAGTTACAAAGAAAAAAGATAAACTTTTGATTGACATCTTGAGCTTTTAAGATACAATAACCAGTTTGTATCTCTAATGATATAGCTATTTTATATTATAAAGAAAAGGAGGAATAACTATCATGGCGAAGGAAAAATTTGAACGGACAAAGCCGCATGTAAACGTGGGAACGATCGGACACGTTGACCATGGAAAGACAACGTTGACGGCAGCAATAACGAAGGTGTTGTCAGATAAAGGTCTTTCCAATTACATTTC
>JAHJGZ010000032.1 GCA_018823795.1 Candidatus Omnitrophota bacterium | reverse complement strand
AGCTCGGTTATGCTGATATACTGAAGGTTCCTGCCACCAATCGAGTACGACTGCACCGCCCCGCCGGTCATACGCGCGTTAATGGCGACCTCTACGTTCTCCAGCATTTCCTGTTTCGTCGGCGCAGCCATTTGCCCTCCCAACGTACTCCCAATAAAAAAACCCGACTCCCCCTTAGCTAAGGAATCGGGTTTTTAATGCTTATTGGGCGCACAAACGGTGATCAGCCGTTTTGCTGGTTATCTTATACGGCTATGATATAATATTCTTCAACCTTTTCAAGAGGGTCGATACTATAATATAGTACGAACCCTATAAACTGCATACAATAGGGCATTTTCTTTGATTATATTACAGGCTGTTAATAAATATATTAGGCAAGAATAAATGGATGACATATATCAAAAAAAAGTCCATGCAGCAAAAAAAGTCCATGAGAAAGCAAGATATTTTCGCGGACGTTTTTTAAATTCTATGGCATGTATAGAACGAGACATTGCCGTAATCCTTACAAAATATTTTTGTACAAACGACGAAACTAAAAGGGAACTATTTTTTAGTAAAGTTATGGAAAGACTATCCCTAAATAAAAAAAAAGAAATATTAATCGCCATTGTCAAAAAAGATTATCCGAGATATTGGGAAGAAAATAAGCAATGCCTTATAGACTTACAAAAATTGCAAGAATTTAGAAATAAACTGGCGCATTCGGTAGTTGATGTTTCTGATGATGCGTTGAATCGCCCTGTTGAGGAAGGTATTGGCTTTATTCAATGGGACAAAGGTGCACCAATTACGGATACAGAATTTGATGAGTGGCAAGTAAGGACAAGTACGGTTATATCGGTATTAGATAGTATAAAGCGTTTACTACCCTTTAAAGAAAAACCAATTGACTAACAAAGAAAAAAACGAGGCCGTCTACCAATTAATTTAATTAATAAATAAGTTGGAGGATAAAATTATGAATGGCAATATTCAAACGATATTTATAGTAATTTCGGCACTAGCTACGGTTGTGATCGCAATTTATACGGTGGTGGCACATAATTTATCAAAAGAAATAGTAAAATTAACCGAAAAGAATGACGAAAGAGACATACAGTTTAAATCGCAATTGAAAGAGTTATATAAAGCGATTGTTATTTCGAATTTTCCTTGTGCAGGTGCAAGTTCTCAAGAGAAACTGCGCGATTTCGAAGCGCTCTTCAGAGAAAGAAACAAATATTTTGAAGGTGTGTTTGACAATATTTAAGTAGTCTTGTAACAAACCGCTCAAGCGGATGGCAAAAAAGTGTCACCGCTTAGCTTTGGCTTCAGGGGAACAAATGGGGCTCCTCGATTTTCTCTTTGGTAGCAAGAAAGAAATGGACTCGGCACAACCGAGTTTTCAGGATACGTCGAGAAAGGACGTATCCTTCCTCGATAACTTCATTAAAATTCCGTCATTGGGTTTCTTTGGACAATTTAGGAGGTCGTCCTCGGGCGAGTGGGTTATTTGCTGGAGCGATAGCGATGAGCAAAATCATAGAGGTGGCAATCGAAACAGCGGGCATGGTCGATATGTCTTATACAACGCAACCCAAAATACAGTTGCGTTACAGGGCAAAGTGGAGCGCCCTAATTCAGGCAGCGTCGCCGACAACGGCAATTTTTCCATCGAAGACTGGCACTTCGGGAACGAGCTGTCCGGAACGTTCTACGTCTTTTCGTCTGCTGGGCGCAAACTCATTGAGAAGAAGTTTCAAGCTAATCTATATAACAGCGCCATATCCGATAGTGGCCGTTTTGCCGTCTGCCAAACCGCTAACGCGCCTACAGGAGAAGACGGAAACCGATTCACAGCATTTGATGTGGAAAGGAACGTTGAGCTATTTTCCGTAAGCCCAACCACTGGATGGGCCGACAGATACACCTTTGTCGAAGATATCCCAAAACTTGGTGTTGTCATAAATAGGATCGGCACTTTCTACTACGATATACAGGGCAACCTCATTGATCCTGAAAAATTCGATACAGCGTGCCTACACAGCGATAGGTATGACGTAGTTCTGTTGGCCGCCGAAGATATCGTCAAGTCTCCCAATCTCAATGACGAACTTGCCAACGAAGCACTCAAAGCTAGTGCCAGGGCACTTTCGCTCGGCGCAGAAAAGGATCAAGGATGGAAAGCCGTTGCGCTCAAGATACAAGGCCTGGCCTATGAGCACTTGCGTAACAACGAGGCGGCTATTGTCGCTTTCGATGCGGCGTTGCTGATCAATCCGAAGATTGGTGTTAAGCGCAAGGCTGATGACCTGAGAAAGAAACTTGCGCGCAATGAACGGCTCCACTAACATTGCGTTCGAGGGGGCGTGCCCCTCAACTTCACGTTATCTGTGAAAAATGAATAAAAAAGCAACACATAATATCGAATTGAATTTCTATTATCTGCATTCAAACGATGCCGAAAAGTTTGCCCTTTGGGCAAAACGAGAAGAAGAACAAAAATCAAAATTAAAAAGTATTCACGCTAGGCATGCTATTTTATCTGCTGTCTTCACCTGTGAGTCTCTTATAAATCTAGTTTTAGCTGATTTCTATATTCCAAAATCAGGCAGTGACAGTATAGAGCGGCTCAGCTTATATGATAAATGGATTATCGCACCGCTTATATGCACAAATAATCAAAGAATGACAACATTTGATAAATCAGCAGATCCCTTTCAAAGTTTTGCAGAGTTAATAAAAATTAGGAATTGGCTGGTTCATCCCAAGCCAGATACATATGTAGATGGGGCATTAGACGAAGACTCAACAATTACTGATATTGAAGCAAAGACGGAATACACGTGGGTGGACATAATAAAAGGAAAAATATGGCCACAAACAAAGATACCTGTAAACCCTTTTGAACTATGTTCAAAACACGCTGATAAAGCTATATGCATTGCAAAGGCAATGGAAATAAAGTTAAAAGAATTAATGCCTAATCAAATAACGGATGATTGGCTCAATAGAATCAAGTGCAAAGATAAAAAAACAGGTAGTACAAAAAATATAACAATCGATTCTTTATGGGGCGGCTATACACCATATGAAGACAGATAACAAATTGCTCGAGGTAACGCCTTGCGGCGCACCTTAGCTTTGTCGTTCGGAAAGTGAATATGGAAACAGTAATAATTGAAAAACTGGATGCCGCTTGTCGTCAACTTAACACAGCCATATCACTATGGTTTTCCAATGGAGATCCAGTCTCAATTCATACTCTTGCGTGTTCTGCTCATCAGATAGTGCACGACATCAATCAAAAACAAGGCGGGCGAGATTTAATCTATGATAGCTTGGTTATCAAAGATGAATATCGTCGTGAGGTAAACATTTTTTTTAAGCAGGCTTACAACTTCTTTAAACATGCTGACAATGATGCATATGGTACGATAGAGTTTAAACCGTATCTAACAGAATTTTTCATGCTGTTTACGTCTATGGGCTTGGAAATCCTTGGTAGTCAACCTGATCCAATCCGCTCAGCATTTAACATTTACTATGGATTGAGGAATCCACATCTTTTAACAGAAAAGGGGAAGTCAGGATGGATTGACAGGATTTCTGAAGAGAATAGAAAACAGGCTTTAAGATTGCCCAAACATGACTTCTTTGAGTTTTATTTAATCTTAAGAAGACAGTATTTAACAAATACCGAACAAGCTAATTCAACGGGAGTCTGACGCCTCCGTTGATCAGAGCATTATACTTTACACAGCCTCCACACTCTTAAACTTCATCCCACATTCTCTGCACACATGATACCTCACCGGCGGGCGGGTTACGTAGCAGCGGACGTCTTTGCTGTTGCATCGCGGGCATCTGATCGGAATAAACGGAACGCCATAGGTATCATCATCGACCGGCGCGTTATCGGACGCGGAGCTGTTTGCCGGAAGCCAGTCCTTATGCAGTTTAAGCCACTTCTCACCCATCAGAGCCATGCTCCTTCCCGTTTACGGATCCACTCTTCCCTGCTGTGCGCGGGGCGTTTCGCCTCGCGGTGAACGCGAACCGTTCCGTCTTTTCTCATATTAAGCGCACGGATAATATCAGCCGCTGCAACTGCGTACACCTCTGCATCGAGATAATGGTTTGGCCGCGACGATCCCTTGGTCTGCCACACTTCCCGCGCCTTGCCGGTATTTCTATTCCTCACGAGAACTTTATGCTCTGACGTAAACTGTGCCACATACTCTTCCGACGGATTCCTGAAGATGTGCCACTTGACCGGGTCCTGGCTGTTAACGAGCCGCTGAATTTTGTCTTTATACTGCGTGACGTTGACGTTCCACAGGACGAGCCCGTTCTTAATGATGCTTCCCGTCCGTGAATTAACGTCGATTTTCGATGCCCGGTAAAACCTGCCGCCTGAAATATCGTCCTGCCCTTTAACCGCTTTTGCCCTGTCACGCCACTCGCGGCAAAAACGATATACCTCATCAGTCCGGAAGCCCGAATCGACGCAGGTCATATATACCGCAAGCGTGCCACCGCTAACGAGTTTTCTGTACTCGGTTTTAAAGAGCGCCTCCACGATATCCTCCCAGTATTCCACTCGCCCCGCCCTGATGAGCCAGGACATCTCATAATATCCCCAACCGCGAATCACGTAATAAAAATGGTCTTTCTGCACATCGACGCCGGCCGTAAGCGCGATAACTTCATCCGGAACTATTCCTTCTTCATAGTCGCGTGAAAGCGCGATGATTTTATCTGCCGTGGTGTCTTCAATCTTCTCCTCCCACACTTCGGCAAGCCACGAATTAACGAAATTCATCAGAAGCTCGATAAAATCTTTCGACTTCAAAAACTCAGCCGCGATATCGCTCCAACTAAGCCAGGGGGAATAAAGAGAATTAATCCAAAAGCCGCGGTGCTTGCACCTCACTGCTGATTTGCGCACAATACCCTCCGCATTTATTTCCCCGTCCTTTGCCACCCACTTTCCCCTGGTGAGCATCTTCGGCTTATCGTAATCTTTGATCTGTCCCTTGCAATTGATACATTCATACCATGCCAGCCGTTCGTTCCTAATGCGCTCAATGGAACGTTCCTTCAGCGGCCACTTCACCTGTGTAAACGACAACACCTGGTACGCGCCGCAACGCGGGCACGGCACATAAAACTGCCGCCGGTCTGATTTCTCATATTCACGAAAAATATATCCGTCACGCGTGGTCGGCGTTGAAACCTTAACCGTTTTCCTGTTCCAAAAGGTCTTCTGCCGTTCACTCGCAAGTTTTATCGGATCCGCTTCTCTCCCGGAAAACTTCGGATACTTATCTATCTCATCCAGGAATAAATACCGTATCGGACGCGACGCCAGATCAGCCGGGCTGTTCGAGCCGGCAAAATAAAGAATCATCCGGTCAAGCCGGTATTCGAGTTTCGTAATATCGTCTAAACAGAGCGGTATGTGCTGGCGCAGGGCACGGGAGCCTCTCAGCATGGGAATGACGCGGTTATACGAAATGCTGCGCGCGTCGTTCTCGCGCGGAAGAACCACGAGCGCGGGACCCGGGTCCTGGTCGATAATATAGCCGAGCATATTGAACATCGCCTCGGTCTTGCCGACATGCGAGGCAGCCATGACTGTTATCTCCTCGACAAAAGGATCCGTAAACGCGTCCATTACCCCTTTGAGATACGGCGTGCGCGCAGTCTTCCACCTCCCCGGCTCGGCCGAGGTAACGGGATTCAAGTACCGGTAACGGTCAGCCCAGCGGCTTACCTCGATTTTCTCCGGCCGCTTCCACGCTTCCCTCTCCTTCCGCGTCCATATATTTCGTCTTTTTTTCTTTGCCGTCATGCCGAACCCCCGCGAAGTCGTCTATGATTTCGCAAATTTCTTCATATATGATCGCCTCAATTTCACGCGGCTCTTTCATCGCGAGCACCGGCGCGAGCCTTGTTGGAAGCGCTAAAAACGCTCTCTTTACCGCGAGGATTCTCGCGATGCGCCCTTTCTCGACCTCTTTTCGCGGCAGGAGTTCACCCTGCGTTTTCTTAAGCTCGATCTCGAGAAGCGTCGCCCTGTATTTTTGCACTTTTTCATCCCAATACGCTTTTCCCTCTTTCTCGTCTCCGGTACTGTTTCTCCTGTCGCGCCACGCGTAGATGGTTCTCAAATCATAAAGCCCCTGCTCGGTTACCGGCATCCCTTCTTTTTTCCACCGCTGAACCGTACGGTAGGTGACTTCCATCACCCGCGCCACTTCTTCCATCGTTTTCACAACCGTATCGCCGAGCGGCTCCGCTTCGAACTGCTCAAGCTCCGCTATTTCCTGCTTGGTAAGCGGCTTGCCGCCGTGCAATTTCTCGACAAGGTGAAGGTATCTTTTTTTTCGCGCGAACTCCGCTAAGTTTTGTTTCGTATCTGTCATGACCGCACCTCCCTGATTGCTTGTTTACCGCTAAATTCTTCCCATCGTTTGACCGCGACGTCACAAAATATTCCCTCTATCTCCATCGCGAAGCACCTGCGCCTGAGGCGCTCTGCCGCGATAATCTGAGAACCAGAACCTGCGAACGGCTCATAGCAAATATCTCCCACGCTCGTGTGCACGCGCATGGGAATCGCAAACACTTCAGTCGGCTTCACGGTCGGATGCCAGATGCCCAGGTTGCGTTTCTTCCCTTCCCAGTCAAGATCCCAGACATCGGTGTAATAGTCCGGTGATGTCGGATCCCCGGACTTTATGAAATCGGCTCTCCACACGGTGCCAATCGATTTATCTTTCGGTTTATACGGCGGCTTCATCCCCTTAACCCACATAAGCAGGCACGGCTCATGCCGCCATGAGTAAAACGAATAGGTGAGTATGACGCACGGCTTAACCCAGATGATTTGCTGGTGAATGAGAATATTAAATTCCTTGCACACATGCTCGATATCGCTTCTCCGCCGCGAAGCGTGCCAAAGATATAACGCCGTATGCGGTTTTATAAACTTGAGCCCGACCGAGTAAAAATTCTTCATGAACTCCCGCGCGTCAGGAATGTCGATTTCATGGTACACATCAGACCAGTCATGCCCGCCGTTCGGACGGTCGGCTCCGGTGTAATCCACGCAATAGGGCGGGTCCGTGGCGAAGAGGCTTGCCTTCTCACCGTCCATGAGACGGACAACATCTTCCTCATTCGTGCTGTCACCGCATAAGAGCCTGTGCTCGCCGAGAATCCACAAGTCGCCCCGCTGTGTAACCGGCTCCTTCGGCGGTTCCGGAACATCATCAGGCATGGTTTTGCCCGAACCCGTATTCTCGGCCTCAAACTGCGAAACATCATCGCGAAGTTCTTTCATGCGCAAAGCAAGGTAATCATCAACCCTCTCTTGCCGTAATTTTTCGAGCAGTGGAATCAATGCCGCCGTCCAGGTGCCGACGATCTCCTGCGAATTGAGCGTAACGTTCATTGCCATTTCGGAAATCTCATCAACGTCCACCATGATGGCGGTCACGATCTCGACCCCTTCCGCCTGCAGAATCTTATACCGCTGATGCCCGGAGATGATCCGCATGCTGCGTTTGTTCACCACAAGCAGGTCCACCATGCCGAACCGCTCAAGCGACTCCCTGAGCCCAGTGAGAGCCGCGTCCGAAATTTCCCGCGGGTTATACGGCGCAGGTTTGATATCGGACATCTTCACATCCTGAATGTCCGGTTTCACGTTGATTTTCGCCATTTTGCCCTCCTATTCGATTAAAAACGATTATTCCCAACCCGTTTAATACCAATGGATTTGAAGCGTTGTGCCCCCGGGTTGCCACTTTCGTCCCTCCCTTGCCTATATGACCACGACATCGAAAAAAAACCTTATAATCGCTGACAAATCGCGCCTCGCCCGACCCTCGCCGAACGCCCCCCGGGAAGGACCCGCGCATTAAAACGTAACGCACGCGGTCAATACCCCTGCGGATACCCAGTAAATCATGCGCCGCACATCCCCATCGCACGCGTACACAACGGCGGCTGCTATATCGAGCGCGATCATGAGTGCGGGAAATACTTTCTCCATCATTCCTTCTCCACTGATATATCCTGCGTTAGTTTATTTACCAAATCTTTCCACTCCTGCGGCGGTTCGCTGTGCTCGCGCGGAAGCGGATCATAATTACGCTTATCTCTCGTCGGCGTTTCGATAACCCCCTTCACCTGCGGCTTCGCGTTCTTAATCCAGTTATTCAGAAACCGCTTAAAGTTCTTCTTCTGGTTTCTTGTGTTCGATAAGAGCCACGCCCGCGCCTTTTTAAACTCTGCATCCACGTTAATAAGCGGGTAGGTTTCGCGTAATACACCGATCCAATCTTTCTCTTTGCCGTTTACTTCCGCAAAGAATTGGTTAACGCCTTCCGCGTACGGCATCTTCGTCCGTCCTCTACTTTCTTTTGTAATGTCTTTTGTATTTGTCTTTTGTGGGTGCAAACAGTTTGCACTACCCTCATCGATTCTTTGCACTACCTTTTCGCATACCTTTGCACTACCCTGTGCAATGTTTTGCACTACCCTCTCCTGCTCCCGGGAGCTTGACGCTTTGCTCCTCATAAGACAGTCGCGGTACTGTGGTGCAGTTTCTTGCACTACCCACATATCGTATTTTTTGTTAAACGCGATACGGTTTGTTTCGTTGCGTTTATTACTGTCCCGCGACCGCGTGATGGTAATAATCTTTTTTGCTTCCAGGTTCTGCAGTGCGTAAATAACCGTGCGCCGGCTGAGCCGCGTCATATCCTGAAGCTGGCTAATGCTGATTAAATCCTCTTTTTTATTCCATCCGTAGGTCTTTCGCAAAATGGCAAGAAGCACCTGCCCCTGCGAACTGCCGAAACAGCTCACCCGGCACATTGCCTCAAGCAATTCGTTCGCGATTGCCGTATAGCCGTTTTCTTTTTGCGGGTTGATCATTGCGTTTTCTCTGTAAACCAACGCCGCACGCGCCGCCACCATTGCCTGAGTGCCCTGCAATTCGCCTCTTTCAGCCGTTTCCGGTTATACCAGCTCAGGCCCGCATACAACGCCCTAAATCCTTGGGTAACTTTCATATTCGACCCTTTCGATGGTGAACGAATTTTCGCCGTAGTCTTTGATAAGCATTTCGGTAAGCTTTGTCGCGATATACTCGCCGACAGGATCGAAAATATCGATAACGATCCTGCCGTTCGCTGCGACATACGCCGCATGCAAACGCACTTTCGCTTTGCCGAACATACCTTCGGTTTCCCGTATCGCACACGCAATTTTGAGTTCCATTTCAAACCGGCTGATTTTCGGTTTTATCTTGAAGCGGCGCAATTTCATAGTCTCACCTCTTTCGTTACAAAAATTCCCGTAATCCCCATTCTTCGAAATGATTGCGCATTCGTTGGATTTCCCGATGAACGGTGCTCCGGTGAATATTGAGTTTCCTGCTGAGGGATGATATCGAATGCCCGTCCATGAGAAGACGGCAAATCAGGCGTTGCTGCTCATTAAGGCGCGCGACATACGCTGCTAATTCGCCATAACTATCTTCGCCGTACGGTAACGCATGTTCCGCTTCATCCTGCACTCCCTCGATATCTTCCGTCGTAAAGAACGCCCTTCGTTTCTCAGCTGACCTATCTCTGACCATCTTCTTCAGGGTATTCGCCACGGTCGTGCCCATAATCTTTTCTAACTGTTCACAATACCGCCCTTTAACAAACAACCAATGAACCAATACCTCCTGCAGCAAATCCTCAATATCATCCTTTTGCAATACGCGGTATTTCTTGCGATATGCCCACACAATCTTTCTGGCGAGCCGTAATTCCCAGCCTTCAAACAGCCCTTCATAATGGTGACCCATGAGGCACTCCTCCTTTCGGTTAGAAGTGCCGCACGGCTACAGGGCAATACATACTACCTGCTGCAATTATTAAAAAAACAACGGACGGGTAACGGACTATTGCTTTCGCTTTTTGATTTCTATTTTTTTAAGCCCTAAAAATTCTTCATGCGTCGGTTCGCGCCCGAGCACGTCTTTCAAGAGAACGTAAAATGCCTCGGCAATGATTTTGTTGCGGCGCGTTTGTTCACAATCCGAGAGCGGCGTTTCGGCGTAACGAACCTCTATGCCCCCGCTGAACCGCTTATAGAAATTTTTACTCGCTTGACCGCCCATCGCACCCTCCTATTCAGTAATAATCCACTTCGCGCGTAAAGTGTCGCACCGTCCGCGACACTTTTGCCGGAAAAAGGATTACTGTAAGTGAAGGCTTGACTTGTGCCGCCTCTTGTTATAGGGGTGTTATCTTGAAAGGAGGAATAATCACATGATTATGCCAAGAGTAAAAGACGCAGAACAAAAACGGTTTGTTATTTACACACGATGTTCCACCGACGACCAGGCACAAGGCGATTTCACGACTCTGGACGCGCAAGCGCACCATTGCAAAAACATGCTCGACGCGTTCGGCTATAATCTCTCGAAACTCGGCAGAAGCGGCATCATTAACGATGACGGTTATTCCGGCAAGGATTTGAATCGACCCGGCATACAGAAGATTCTTGAGTCGATTCACCATAAGCGCACATTCGACGGAATAATATTCTTCCGCCTCGACCGCTTAACCCGGAACCCGCGTGACCTTTACTCGCTCATCGACATGTTCAGAGACAACAATATTGATTTCATTTCGGTGCGCGAGAACCTCGACAGCTCGACGGCAATCGGGCGCGTGGTTATCGGCATATTAGGGTTGCTTTCGGCGTTTGAGCGGGAATTGACCGGCGAGCGCGTGAAGGCCTCCGCGATCGCCCGCGTCAGGCAGGGAAAATGGATTGGCGGCGTGCTGCCGTACGGCTACAAACTGATTAACGACGGCGAAGCGCTCCCGAACGGCAGGCAGCCGCATAAAATTATTATCAACGAGGAAATAGGCCCGCGATTGACGATTATCTGGGAAATGGCCGCGGCAAATAAATCGCTCGCCGAAATTGGCTATGAATTATCAAAACGAGGAATCAGAAATTCGAACGGTGATGAGTGGCGCCGGCAAAGTATTTCGAAGATGATCAAGAATCCCTTTTACAAAGGCTATCTTGACTATGCCGGAGAAACGCACAAAGGAAAGCATGAAGGACTTGTTGATAGCAGGCTGTGGGAACGCGCCAACACATTTCTAAGCGCGAAATTGCCGGGACATAAGTTTTCTCATAAGTTTAAATACTACGAATACCTGCTCACCGGCACACTGAAGTGCGGACACTGCGACAGTTATCTCATCGGAACGCGAGGGAAAGGCAAAACAGGAAAGATATTCTTTTACTACCACTGCTCACGGTCACGGCAGAAACTTGGCTGTTCCGAAGCGCCACTCTCGGCAAGTGCCTTTGATGAAGCATTGATTGATTATTTTAAACGTGCCTCGCGCGACCAGGATATGATCGTGAAAGCGATCGGCAATGCAGCCCGTGACGCGCAGGAGAAAATGGACACCATAGACGCGAAAATGAAGGAAACCGATGAACGCCTTGCCGCAGCACAGCATGACGTCAATAATCTGCTCGACCTTGCCATGAAAGACATCATCTCCAAAGGGAACACGTACAAAACAAAGATGCAAGAATGCGAATGCCGCATCGCCGAGCTGGAAAATGAACTCTCAAAACTGCAGGGGCAAAAAGCAGCGGCACGCATGACCGCCCGGTCAGCTCATTTCATCCAGGAGAATTTCACCCTGGCGCTGAGGCATCTCGATAAGGCGGCTGTGGAAACACAAAAAATGGTCATCCGATCCCTCGTCAAGGAAATCAGAATTAACGCCCAGAGCGTCGAAATACAGATGTATATCGGCAAACCTATCGAAGATGCCTTCCCTGCCCCCTCACCCGCGGAAGTGCCCCTAAAAAACGAAAAGCACCCCACAAACAAATGCGGCGTGCTTAAAGAAAAAGACACTGGGGAAAACAAAAGTGTTCTCCCCAGTGTCAACTATGGCGTCCCCAAGGGGATTCGAACCCCTGTTGCAAGAATGAAAATCTTGAGTCCTAGGCCAGACAAGACGATGGGGACATTTGTTAGGGATAAATGATACGGAGTAAGAGATAAGTACTACTGAGCTCTTATCCCTAAAATGTGAGGGCGCACGGACTCGAACCGTGGACAGCCACCTTAAAAGGGTGATGCTCTACCAACTGAGCTACGCCCCCGTCGATATTTTTACTGCATGGGAAAAATCAATACTAAATTACAAAGCGGTAATACTAACACGAAGAAAAAAAGAACACAACACCTTTTTACCCTTTTACACTTCAAAAATCTCTTGCTCTTTATGTTTCAGTAATTCATCAATATGCTTGATATGTTTATCAGTCAACTTTTGAACTTCGTCGATACTTTTGCGACTATCATCCTCAGTGATCTGATGATCTTTTTGCAATTTTTTCAATCGCTCATTTGCCTCCCGCCGTATATTGCGGACTGATACACGATGTTCTTCGGAAACTTTTTTTATATACTTATCAAGTTCGTTTCTTCTTTCTTCAGTAAGCGGTGGAATAGGAATACGAATAATTTTTCCATCATTACTTGGATTGAGTCCTAAATCAGACTTCAGAATTGCCCGTTCAACATCATTGATACATGAAAGATCCCATGGCTGTATCACAAGCAGGCGCGGTTCGGGAGTAGAAATCGTTGCCAGTTGTTTTAGTGGCGTATGTGCGCCATAATACTCAACATTGACATGCTCCACAATCGCCGATGAGGCACGCCCAGTCCGCACGTGAGAAAACTCCTGTTTGGTTGTTTCGACCGATTTTTGCATAACCTTGTTACATTCTTTCAATATTTCACTTGATGAATTGAGGGCGGCGATAGTATGCATACAAAACTCCTTTAAATGAGACCATAACTTACGGAACACAGCGACGTAAGTTATTTGGTCGAATTTATCCCGTTAGACAGCGTCACAACGCATTGTCTAATCGGGATACTGTTCGTAAAAATAAACCATGTGCCGGAATTAAACCCAGCACTAATTTTTTAATTGCCGTATTTTAATTAAAAGTTTTTTCATTATATCTTTCGTAATTATATCTATTGCTTGTTATCAAACATTAGTGCTAGGCCTCGCTCTGACCCACACGTTATGTCGTTTTTCAAACTCCATAACGTGTGTCTTCACGAGACAACAGTTCCAATTTTTTGTTTCTGAACTACTCTTTTAATATTACCTTGTTTCGTCAGATTAAAGACAATAATGGGTAAATCATTATTCATACAAAGTGTTACCGCTGTTGAATCCATCACTTTTAATCTTTTCCGAAGGACTTGAAGATAACTGAGGCGTTTAAAAAGCTTTGCATCTTCATGTTTGAGGGGATCTTTATCATACACACCATTCACCTTCGTTGCTTTGAGGATAACATCTGCACTAATTTCTATTGCACGAAGTGCTGCGGTTGTATCAGTCGTAAAATAGGGATTGCCGGTCCCCCCGCCGAAGACAACCACACGTCCTTTTTCGAGATGTCGAACAGCGCGCCTGCGGATATATGGCTCAGCAAATGCTTTAATTTCAAATGCAGTGAGGACCCGCGTATGAACATCAATTTTTTCTAACGAATCTTGGAGGGCAAGAGAATTAATGACGGTAGCTAACATGCCAATGTAATCACCCGTGGCACGGTCCATTCCCTGTTCTGCAGCGTGGAGCCCACGAAAAATATTACCACCACCAATAACCACAGCAATTTGAACGCCTAAATCGCGGATTTCTCTAATCTCATTTGCAATACCAGCAACAACGTGCGGCACAATGCCAAAGCCACTACCACCTTGAAGAATTTCACCACTTATTTTTAAAAGAATTCTTTTGTAACAGGATGGTTTTTTCGTTGCCATAATAGATTATGTATTACTTTCTTCACCGAGCCCATAACGGACAAACCGTCGAATAACCATATTCTCGCCTATGCGCGCAATCATGTTTGTCACGTAATCATTTATTGTCATAGAATCATCTTTTATATACTTCTGATCCAAAAGACAAATCTCCTCCATTCGTTTATCGATCTTACCCTGAATAATTTTATCAATGACATGGGCAGGTTTATTTTTGATTTGTTCGGAGAAAATCTCTTTTTCCTTCTCTATGAATGAGGAAGGGGCTTCGTCCCGTGAAAGATATTGAGGATTTGCTGCAGCAATATGCATTGCAATATTTTGTGAAAATTTTTTAAAATCATCATTTTTTGCAACAAAATCTGTTTCACAGCCAATCTCTACTAATACGCCGATCTTGCCGCCCATATGTACATATGATGAAATAAGCCCTTCCTTTGTTGCTCTGCCGGCTCTTTTTTGGGCAACCGCAATGCCTTTTTTCCTTAAAATTTCAACCGCCTTTTCAATATCTCCCGCGGATTCGGTGAGGGCTCTTTTACATTCCATAATCCCGACACCTGTTTTTTCCCTCAACTGTCTTACGACTTCTGCTGTTGGTGCATTACTCATTGTTCACCTTCCCCCTTAATCAATTTACTCCGCTTTGATTTCCTGTTCAGTAGACGGGACATCTGCCTCGGTAACAGCTACCGGATCATGTTCTTCCTTTTTTTTCCTTCCTCTTTTTCCTTTTTGCTCGCCCTCAGTATCACTCACATCCTGTGTTTCTTCGTGAGATGCACTTTTTTGAGCTTTTGCACGACTTTTTTCTCTCGCCCCGACCCCTGCTTCAACACACGATGCGACAGCCTCGCATATGACCGTGATAGCACGCAATGCATCATCATTCCCCGGAATGGGATAATCCACCATATCGGGGTCAGCAATCGTATCAACAATAGCAATGACCGGAATACGCAATTTACGTGCTTCCTTGAGCGCTATCTCTTCTTTTTTAATATCGACAATAAAAACAGCTCCGGGAGGTTTTTTCATATCCTTAATCCCGGTAAGGATATGACTCATTTTGTCTCTTTCTTTTAGCAACCGTAATATTTCTTTCTTGCGTAAAACTTTGAGTGAACCGTCTTCTTCCATTTGAGTGATTTCATTCATCCGGTTAATACTCTTTCGAACAGTTTCAAAGTTGGTAAGCATACCGCCAAGCCACCGGTTAACCACATACGGCATACCACATTTTTTTGCAGAGGTTTCGACAATCGCTTGTGCTTGTTTTTTGGTCCCGACAAATAATACATTCTTCCCGTCTTCTGCTATGTTAGTAAGGAACTCACACGCATCTTCCAGACACAATAACGTCTTTTCCAAATTCAGAATATATATTCCATTACGCTCGCAGAAAATGTAACGAGCCATTTTAGGATTCCATCGGCGGGTTTGATGGCCGAAATGTACCCCCGCTTCTAATAATTGTTTAATAGTTACCGGTGACAAAATACATACCCCTTTCGTTATAGTTATTCATTACTTCTTTAATAAAAGAAACTTATGTTCATTGAGAATCAAATGGAGAAAAATTAGTGAAGTATTATACCACATTTCATTTATTAGGCAATGTTTTTCATTTTCTATTTTTTTTAAAAAATACCGTGTTTTCTGCCCTCTCCCTGCATAACAAAACGCGTGCCTTTTATATCGTTAAAAGGCACGCGTTTGTCGGCATGGCAAGCGCTTTGCTCAAAGCCATAATACCCTGCTCTTATGCATATACTTTTATTATTTGATACAAAATTTCCTGTTCGATCTTATCCCTGATATTCTTCATAATACTCCCCGCAATCAAAGTGCCGTGCTTTACTAAATTATCTAATGCGTCACGACCGACCGACGAGAGTAATTTCTGCTCTGCTTCACGAGTAAGAACAACATTCTCTCGCGTCGTCTTTTCTACATCGATAAACTCTTTGATCTGAGAAAGTACATATCCTAACCGAAAAGCATCCTGTGCCTCTTCTGAAGAAATAAGACGGAATATATTGCGGTCTCGATTCCCCGACGCTTTCCATGCTTTCTGAACAGCTCTCTCAAATAATACCGTTTCATCCACGCTCTCAAAATCACCCAGTATGTTGATAAAATCATACTCACTAATAATAGGATCAACGGTTGCTATTTTTTTCTTCAAGAAAGTAAAGTCGGACACGTTCTCTGGAATATCCGTACTATCCATAGATAGAATGGTAATCGTATCTTTATCAACGCCGAATAATTCACTGATAGACTCTATCGATAACACGCCTTGGTCTTGGGAGGAAGTGCAAATGACTATTTGTTCATAACACAAAAGCTCCCCGGTTTTCTTAAGCTCGGCGATTTTATCCTTTCGAGCTTCCAATTGTGCTACATTCTGAGCACTGAGCACTAGTAATCCCTTCAGCGCGTCCTCCTCCGGTATTTGCCCCAACATGAGAATATCCTGGAGTTTTGCTGATTCAGACAACATGGTAATCAGCTGTTCAGTTATGCGAGGATCTTCCTTTCCCCTGCCGACAATTCCAAGGATCTCATGAGCAAGGCTTCGTACAGTATTGCGCAGCTCTAAATCTAATTCGGTCCCCGTGAACTCTTTCCCCAATACCGCACGCGCAAGTTCAATGAATCGCTCGGCATACGCTAAGTCTTTCTGAGATTCTTCCCGCCGCTCTGTAATGACCGTGCTTAAGAGATCATCAAACTGTTCTTGTGCCCTAATCTCATCATGCGTTAACGGTGTGGTTAAATGTTTATATTCATGACGGATCTGTACCATTAATGCCGCAGGATAAATCTTTAACATATCAGAACGATGATAGGTACGTCCCGGTATGCGTGAATCAGCATTACCATACAGCCGATACTTCACACTTTTTTCATTTCGCTTAATGACAAATGTCGTAGAATTATCTCCAACTTTTTCCTTTGCACTTTTTACCGCTTCTATCTCACGGTCGGTAAGTTCTTGAGAAGCAGCTAACGGTTCCACCTCAAATGCAATACGATCTATCTTTAATGGCGCACCGTCGTTATCAATAAATGCCGGGTCATACACTTCTTTACCATCAACAATCGCCGGCAGTCGCTCAAAATCATAAAAAACAAGAAACTGTCTGCCCTCACTATCATATTCATGAGCAATATTCTCATATTGCCACCGCCCAATAGAACCGCCGTTGATTTCTGCAATCTCTTCAGCGTCAAGGATCGGATCGGACAAACTTCTTTCCGAAGTCAGCGTGCCTCGATAATACTGTAGTGCCTTTTTTACATTGAGATCCTGACCTGCCAAAGACGCAAAAACATCCTGCGCATTCCTTTTTTGTTCCTCAATCCCAAACGTCGCTATCACATCAAGATCATAAGATTCTGCCTTTCCTTCCATTAACCTCATTAAGGACGTTCGTAATACAAATTTTTCAATAAGACGTCTTTTAATATCGCGTTCCCTTTTCACCTCACGTACATCAATATGCACCTGTGGTCCAAACGCTTTAATAAATTTTCCTTGCATCAGAGACACTAAAAACATATCGACGTACGAATCATCTCTAATTGCTCTGAGCTCGCTTTCAAGGATATTCCATTCTTCGTCTTTAGTCAAAATTTGATTACTCTCTATAGGAACAATACTGAACAATACTCCAAGGAGAAAGATATCTTGGACAATAGTCAGTGGCGTATTTCTCCCACCGCGTCCATATTCAATGTTCAATACTTCACGTTTCAGTGCAGACTGAACTTCGGTAGCCAACTGTGTCAACTCAGCACCATAGGAATTTGCTCTATCCATAACAATAACGGTCCGCACGCCTTGAAGCGTTTCTCTAATCTCCTCTACGGGGAACGGACGATAGGTTTTGATTGATACCACGCCGGCCTTGATGCCGCGGGCTCTCAGCCGATCAACCGCTTCTATAGCCGTTCCCTCAGTCGATCCCATACACACAATAGCAATATCAGTATCAGATTCAAGCCCTACGGTATCTATCAGTGATTCTTCTTCGACCACAAGTTTTCCTGAATACGATCGTATGCGCGTATAATCCCGTCCGAAACGTTCTTTAAATTCATTAAAGACACCTTCAATAACTGAGGGGGCCGCGTTTTGAGATTCTGCCAAACCTCGTGCATGTTCAGAATGATAATCCTGAACAGCAACGGGACCATACGTGCCGCCGGTCTTCAATAAACTCCGTTCAGGATCATATTCACCCACAAAGCTCTGTACCGCTTCATCACTCAATGTGTCCACTAGATCCTTCGTATGGGTAACAATAAATCCATCTTGGCTAATCAATACCGGAAGGCCCAATTTTTCAGCGATACGCGGCGCCATGACCGCAAAATCATATGCTTCTTGCGCATTCCGCGCTATGAGTGCTATCCAGCCGGCATCACGTAATGCATATATATCATTATGCCCCGCATGAATATTTAACGGCGCATTGGTGGCCTCACGAGAACCAACATTAATAACAACCGGAAGCCGCATTGCCGGGATGACCTTGAGAACTTCTATACCGTATTCAATACCCGTCGAAGCAGTTGATGCAACGGCACGCACCCCTGATGCCGCCGCCCCCGCAAGTACCGCAAATGCAGAGTGTTCGGACTCAGTCGTAATATACTCTGTATCGACACGACCATCGGCAACAAACTTTGAGTATATTTCACCAACTGCGGTACTCGGCGTAATAGGATAAAAAGCGAATACCCCAGGATTGATTTGCCGCCATGCTTCAGCTACAGCTTCAGAACCGGTAAAGTGACCACCCACCGGACCTTGTTCAAAACCGGTGGTATCAACGCGGCCTTCAAAAAGCAATTCATCTACTAAAGGATCAGTATACACAACCTCATCATATGCTTTCAAAAAAGCTTTAATATTATTTTTGATCACCTCCGGTTTACCGGCAAAATCTTTACTCAACATTTTTTCCAACTGTGCGACAACATAGTCTTGTGTAAACCGGATACCTCTATTTTCCAACGCCTTTAAGAGTGCCCCCATCAGTGTCCATGTTTCCGGTATCTTTGTTGCTGTTCTCACCGGTGTCGCATTAAAGGTATAGATGGAGACTTGTTCAGAAATACCATACGTTTCTCGTACATCTTCAGGTGTTCTTTCCGTATTCACAACAAGGATTCCACCATCTTTAAGATTATTGCGCCATCTCCACGCATCTTTTTCATTCCAGTCCGGATCATCTAAATTACCAACAATACTGATATCAAAAAAATCGGCACTTGCTTGAACTCTCAATTCCTTACCGCTGAGCTGCATATTGGTTCCTACCTTAGCTCCCCTTCGCTCAGGTCCATAATCAGGGGATGCTTTGGCATAAATCCCCAGTGTATTCATAAGGCCACAAAAAGATTTGGCAGACGTTACCCCGCCATCACCGGCTCGTGCAAATATCCGTGCGGCAGAAATTTCTCCTCCGATGATAGTCCTGTTTATCACCTTATCACTCTCATCCATCGTTATTACCACAACATCATCGACAGGTATCATTGCATCTTCCTTTATGACAGCATCGACAACCGCCGCATCTGCAACGTGGGTCTCTTCACGCTGTTTCGCTTCTGCCTGTTGTAGAATCTCTTGTTCATACACAAAAATATCATATAAATTTTTCTCAAGATCCGCTCGCTGTTTTTCTGTTAATCCCCCGTTCTTTTCCAGCGCCAATTCGGTTTCATATTCACTAACATCCAAAGACTGACGCACACGGAACCACAATTCGTCTGTTTTCTCGTCGTGCTTATCAAATTTTACTAAATAACTATCGAGTATCCCCATTAATACATCTTTCTTTTGTCTCTTACTATCCTCTCCCTTAAGAAACGCCCAATCTTCTCCCAACTTTCTAAAAAATGACCTAAATAAATTCTCGGATGCGGGCGTCTTGAAACTCCCGTCTTTATTAAAATGAGCGGCAAAGCGAACCTCAGAATGTACCCATTGTAAGAGCGCATTCCACCGTTCTTCTCGGTTCGTACTTAACCCTTTTTTCCACAGTTGCTGCCCCCGCGAAATAGTAAGTTCACCATTTTCTACTTCAATAAGCGGCCAAAAACCACTCTGAACCGCAAGACGCGACTGTTCAAGGCCTACATTCGTCGCGGTCCCATGCCCGGTATTGCAACTACTATAACATATTATCAAGGAAGGGCCTTTATGCTCAGCCGCTTTTTTTACCTTTCTTTCTAAATCCTTTGGATGAGACGGTGATACTGTCGCGACATAGACATGCGCTCCATGCGCTGCTGCGACTCTTGCTAAGTCTTTACGAAATTGCTGTTTCCCCTTTATAATCTCTCCAATTGGTGATGTTGTTGTATTCGTGCCGATAGGTGTAGAACTGGAACGCTGAACCCCCGTATTCTGATACGCTCCATTGTCATAGCACACATACATCGAATCCTTAGCCGTACCTCTTTCTAACATTCCTGATAATGATTGAAGGCCAATATCAAACGTTCCGCCGTCTCCCCCAAAATGGACGATCTTAACATCTTTTTTAATTTTACCGGTCTTCTTTAAATACCGATACGCCGCATTGATTCCTTCAATATTCGCGCCGCCGGAGCCAAATACCATATGATACAATGTTCTCCACCCTGAATCAGGAAAAATAGTACTGGCAACTTCGGCACAACCGGTCGAAATCGAATTAACAATACTGCCCCCTTCTCCTAATACGCTGCGAACCGCCCCTAAAATCATATTGAAAATGGTTCCGATCGTACATCCCGCACAGGTCCGCACCCCCGGTGCAAAATCCATTTCCCGCGGGGTCAATCCTTTCACCTTTTCCTTCCCCTCCTGCATCTCAAGCATTGCCTTATAACCGCCCATTTGTGCTTCAATATCCCGTATGATTACATCAAGAAACATATCATCCATGAAATGCGGCATAAAAGGAGCTAAGAATATGCCGATCTTTTCGGTAATTAAAACATATTCTTCATCGCTTATATTCTTAATATGTGCTGTCGCCACAGCATCTATCTCATTTCTTTTCTCATTAATGAAACCTTCAAACGTATAGCCTGTTATGGTAATACCCGCCCTATCAAATGAATCGTGCTCTTTATTACCACCATAACCCTCATCATCCATGTCCGTAGAAGCAGGAAAAGCGCTGACACGAATCCCTTCAAGTTGAAGACGGGAGGCGAATTCTTTTTCCCTTTCACTCATTCCATAGATAAGAATATGTGCTGACGGACGCATAATTTTTGTCCATGATTCTCCATCATCACTAAAAAATGTCCACAAGAACGGCTCTTCCCCAGCAGGTTGATACAGCACTTGTAAGATTTTCTTACCCGAAAGTGATTTCTCGCCGGCAATATCCTCATACACAATAGCAAATCCGTATTTTTGTAACGCCTTTTGCTTCTCCAGTCCTTTTTTCTTTATCAAGTTCTGTATAAAATCTACTTCTGTCTTAACAAAATCCCCTTTGACCTCTACTCGCTTTCCCATGGTTCCCGTAAAAACGTTGGTCCGTGCCGCTTTTACCTGCTTTTTATCAACCATCGTTATTACCGTTGTTAAAGGGCACTCTTTTTCGCACAGGCCGCACCCTTTGCAAAAGTTTAAGTCGACAAAGCTCGGCTTTCCTGACACCGGATTCATGTGTATCGACCCTTCAGGGCAGGCACTGACACATTGCATACATTCCTTACAATTGATCGGATCTATCACCGGTACTTTCTTTGCCCAGAGGCCGGTCTTGGTAACCCTGCTGGTAAAGGCATCTTCTATTACCGAACCAGAAGCAATCTCTTCCCATCCTTTGATCCGTGCACCAAATGGAATTTTTGCCTCTTCATTCAAATATTGAGTCGTTAAACGGTCTATTTCCGCTTTTCTTTCTGCGGACGCATTCTTCGCATATTTCGTGAGGATAATATAGGTACCATCCGGATACTCAACAACAATGCCCAATGCTTCGCTCATCCCATTTTTTGCTACAATAGCAAACCGTGCTTTATCCCAGCCTGCTTTCAGTTCCTGCATCCCGACATCGCCGACTATAAAAGGCACCGTCTCAAGTCCCTTCTTTCCAAGATAAAACTTTTTAAAATCACCGACAGCGACGGTTGCCGTAGTAAGCGCATCTGTATCCCCCACTGCCGCAAGGCCGAATCCTTTTCCTTGTTCAGTAACATGAAGGAATTTCCCTTCCTCACGTGCTTTACTCACCACCGCTTGAACTTTGGTACGTGTTACTTCATCGAGGTGATCAAATTGTAAATCCCGGATATCCTTACCGTTTCCAATTGCGTCGATAAGTTCTGAAGCAAGTGTATCACGGGGAAAAACTCGAACCTTTCCTGCCGGATGGTCGCTATCAGCAAGGCTTGTATCCCGGAAAATAATCCGGTTTTTGCAATACCGATTCCATAAAGGAACCACAATGGTTTGCAGGAACACTTCTTTAATCACTCTCTCTTTTTGAGTAGTCGTATCCAAATCAGGGTTAACCTGTAAAATTGCTTTAACAAAATCTTGGCCCTCTCGATCAAGCTGAGATTCAAATTGGTTGATTGCATCGGTCAGACTTTTGCTCTGTACAAGTTTCTCTGCTTCAGACTCCAAAACAGTCTCGAAACGAGGGATGATTTCTCCCATAAGGTCAAGATATGCTGCACGATTTCCTCGAGGGTCAATCTTTGTTAACTGCTTAACGGTACCGCCACGGCTTCCTTCTTTCACCCCAAAGTATTTATCATAGCTCCGCATAATTTTGTCATAGACATCTTCTTGGGGAAGCTCATTAAGACGGGGTGACACCACACGGTAGGAAACACCTTTCTTCTGTAACTTCCGCTCAAGACCGGCTGTATGATACCCGCCCGTCAGCAGCACTGCAGCAGGTAAGGCATTATCCTTAAGCATACGAATCGTCTGGGTTACAAAAGAATCCTCTCTTTTTTCTGCCAATGAATAAAACTTCTTAAGAAGCGGCGTGTGTTCTTCAATAGAAAACGAGTCAAGACTCTCCAGCGTGTAGGTTGCCGTATCTGTTTCTTTTTGTAAATGTGCCGGTATATACTGCGTAGCTTTTGTTATGAATTGAGTAAACGCGTTATTAGTAAACGCCCTCTCATGTTTTCTAAAATAGGCGATATCTTCGGGTAGTGCCTTCAGGCTAAACATATCTTTAAGAACAGTACAACAGTGCATAAATGAATACAACTCATTCTCTATCTCTGTCGTACACATGTGTTCAATAAGCTCTTCTTCAATCTTCACCCGTTCTTCCATCAATTTCCTTCCATTAATATCATTGACCAATGACAAATAATGAAAATACAAATTAATATTCTGATACTCATGAAAATCAACATCGTACGCTACTGCCATATTACGCAGTAAAGTATAATAGGTATATGCAGACATTCTTTCTCCACGAAAATCAAGTTCTGCTAATGCCAACGTCTCCGTATCTTGAGAAGACGCTACGCGAATCAATGTATCATCAATGAGGGCACGTGTCTCCTTTTCAATCGCTTGGAGTTTTATTTTCTTTTGGTATATTTCAAGGTCTGCTAACTGACAAAAATGCTTAAACCGCTTTATATTAATGTTTTTAAGCTTAATTTGCTCTAGTAAATACCGCGTATATGTCAATGGATCAACGATCCCGGAAAGAAAATGTTCACGTTGCTCGATAAAGCTTTTGAAATCATCCGAAAATAACGCCTTCTTCAAAGAAAGAAGAAGATTATCAAGTTCGGCAAGAAACGCGCGCGCAGTATCCTGGCTACGAGTAACGGCGAGGTAGCTTTCTACATTATCCATATACATTTCGGTATGATCAACACCAATGAGATGTACTGGCTTTTCTGAAATAATAGAATATTCTTCCGCTGCAGAAATATCTCCCGTCTTTACATATGAATCAATAACGCGTTCCTTTGCTTCCTGAAAAGGAAAAGCACGAAAGAGGGAGGTATCTATTTCGCCATTTGAGCCTTCAACACAAATAGTATTTATACCGAATTTCGACTGAAGGACATGTAAAATATTGGAAATATTCTTCTGCGCTTCATAATTAGCATGAGCATCTTGAATGTGCACAATAAGAGGAGAACGTTCATTTTTTGAATCGAATGCCTTCCGAATTGTTCCTAAATGTTTTGGAATATCTATGTTCAAAGGGGCTACCAGAGAAAAAGCCGTCGACGCCTCTCCCCAACCTGGATTAATGAACGATGTAACAAGAAAAAAAACAAGCGTGACAATTGATACCCCCTTCGATCGTCGGGTACCCGCATACCCCATTAGTGAATTACTGCCCATAACAACCCCCTTATTTAGTTACTTTTTTTAGTTACTTTTTTAACTACATAACTACATATAAAAAGCCAGCTACATATTTAATGCAGCTGGCTGTCATAAGCTTCCAAAAATCCTTTGGACGTGATTCTAATCCATTACGCCTCTTAGACCCTTTAGCTTTGTGTCCCTATCTTTCAATAGGTTTACGGAACTTCTTTATCCGTGCCAAATTTTTTTGCAAGTTATTTAAAACTTATGCAATAATGTTACAATACTTTATAAGCTATGTCAATATATTTTATCAAATTTTATATATAGCTAAAATTCTACACATTTTCATTGAAAATTTACCTTAAATACGACATAATAACGCTTTATTATGTTGCTACGGTTTAATGGTATCGTCATTTTGTCAACTGTTTCACCTGAATAGGATTATCAAACAATTATTCGTAAAGGTAATAATACCTTAATATATTATTAACAAATTAGTTATGAAAAAATTAAATGTTGGAGTTGTTGGAATCGGTCAATTAGGACAACATCACGCCCGTATCTACCATGAATTACCCGAGGTAAACCTTGTAGGACTTTGTGATATTCATAAGGAAAAGGAAGCAAAGGCAAAAGAATACGGCACTGTCTTTTTTAAGAATTATCATGATCTTCTCGGAAAGGTTGATGCCGTCAGCATCGCAACCCCCACTCATTTACACGCATGCATTGCAAAGACATTTCTTGAACATAATATACACGTTCTTATCGAAAAACCAATCACGAACAACCTGCAGGAAGCGGATGATCTTATTGCATTGGCAACGAAAAAGAATTGTTTCTTACGCGTCGGTCATATTGAACGTCACAATGCGGGCTTTAAAGCAGTAAAAAAAATTGCAAAGAAGATAAAGTTTATCGAAATTCACCGTCTCGGCCCCTTTACTCCCCGTGTTGCTGACTGTGGTGTTGTACTTGATCTTATGATTCACGATTTAGATATCATTTTGACCCTTTTACAATCGAACGTAACGTATTTAGATGCAGTCGGAATTTGTGTTCTTTCGCGACATGAAGACATTGCAAATGCACGTCTTAAATTTGAAAACGGCGCGATTGCAAATATTACTGCCTCCCGCCTTACCGCAGAAAAACAGCGGAAGATACGAATCTTTCAAGACGATGCATATATTTCACTCGATTATCAAAACCAACAAGTACTTATTCATCGTAAAGAATTATTTAATATTAGTAAAAAAGAAATCGACATTAAAAAAGAAGAGCCTCTTCGGTGTGAGTTACAGGAATTTGTCCGCGATATCCGTGAAGGCAAATCACAAACCCCCGTTGATATTGACGCGCGGAATGCATTAGCTATTGCACTCAGAATTCTTGAAAGTATTAAAGAAAATCAAAAACATTTAAAAGGATAGTCTCA
Organism: Candidatus Omnitrophota bacterium; assembly: GCA_018823795.1. GTDB lineage: Bacteria > Omnitrophota > Omnitrophia > JAHJGZ01 > JAHJGZ01 > JAHJGZ01. The sequence goes on along the minus strand of JAHJGZ010000032.1, from coordinate 8,829 downwards.
TATGAGTCCTAAAAAAATATTTATTGTCGCCGGCGAATCATCAGGTGATGCGCGTGCAGCAGAAGTCATTCGCTGTCTTCAGCAGAGCGCTCATTCTCTTACGTTTGAAGGTCTTGGCGGTCAGCAAATGGCCTCCTGTGGCGTCAACATTCTCTATGATCTCCCCTCAATAGCAGCTGTCGGATTTACTGATGTCATAAAAAAATACCCCCTTTTTCGAAAAATTTTCTATACAGCACTCAAAAAAATAAAAGAAACAAGGCCTGACGTAGTTATTCTCGTCGACTACCCCGGCTTTAATCTGCGACTTGCAAAAGAAATAAAAAAACTCAATATCCCCGTTATTTACTATATATCACCGCAAATATGGGCATGGGCGAGCTGGCGAAAACGGAAAATAGCAGAGTACGTGAACAAGATGTTGGTTATTCTCCCCTTCGAAGTTGACTTTTACGACGGAACATCTCTTCCCGTTGAATTTGTCGGTCATCCGTTAATTGAAACGTTTGTTCCCTCTGATTCACCTGAACTGATACGAAAAGAATTTCATATTGAAAATGCGTATCCAATCATTACACTACTTTCAGGGTCGCGCGAGGCTGAGGTAAAAAAAATCTTGCCCATTATGGTCAAGACTGCAGAACTTATCACAAAAGAATACCCTACGATTCATTTTCTTATTTCAAAAGCGCCCGATTTGCCTTCATCACTGTATGAAAAAATACTCGCAAAAAACGGCATTCCTTATTCACTCGTAACACGAAACATTCATGATCTTATCACTGCTGCTCATTTCTGCTGGGTCGCTTCAGGAACAGCAACATTAGAGGCGGCTCTAGGCTTAAAACCTTTTATCATACTGTATAAAGCATCATGGCTCACGTATATACTGGCAAAACATTTGATCATGATCCCGTACATTGGTCTCGTTAACATTATTGCAGGGAAAAAAATCATTCCGGAATTTTTGCAAAATGACGCTCATCCCGAAACGATTGCCCATGAAACAAAATTCATCCTGAACAATCCTCAGTCTCGTGCCACCATTGTTCGTCATCTTGAAGAGGTACGGAAAAAACTTGGGCCTGCCGGGGCAGCCCGTCGTGCGGCAAAAGCAATCCTCAATTTCCTTGAAAAATAGTTTTTTGCTCTGTTCCGGGTTTTCAATGTTTAAAAATAAGCAACCCACCGAGTATCATTCCCCATACAATTATCTTTACGGTCAATATGCCGATAAAAAATTGGTCATCTGCTGAAAAAAGTAGTTTCTTTTTAAACAACCATACATTGTAGACATAATAACCGGCAATAATGAGATATGACACGACACTCGGCCAGCGGGATGGTTCTGGAGAGGGAAAAAAATCAACCGCATACACAACTAAGACAAATAAAAAAGATAATGAATACGGCCAACAACATTCACGCCGATAAAAATGATAGGTTTTACGAATGAGTAAGTTTATCATTGCGCTCAAAGCAGTAAAAAAAGGTTTATCTTAAATTACTCGTTTAATCCACGACTGTATTCCCGTAGCAGCACTTACCATAACCAATGGTTTTCCGCAACGCTGTGCAATCGTCTCGGGAATCGACTCTACAGCAATCCGAAAGTGAAAAGAACGGCGCGTACACCCGAGTACGATTAAATCATATGCTTCTACTTCGTGGAGCACTGAATCCACAACATGCTGGTCAATAACAGTTTTGGTGAAAATTCTTTCCGGAGACAGCTGCAATCGTTTTTTTTGTTCACTGACAAACTGTTCTATATCAAATGGGCGTTTACCACTTATGACATTAAAAGCAGTTACCGTCCCTTCTTTGTTATCAGCAAGAATGCTCGCCATCTCAAGCGCAAAAATCCCGTTCGGTCCGCCGGCAAGAGGCACCAAGATTCGTTTAAATGTCTGATTCCCACTACCTTTGAAAATGACAACATTACAGGGCGAGCGTTCAATAATCGGATCAAGAGTACTTCCTAATCGGAATCCTAAACTTTTCTTCTTCCCGTGCCATCCCAAAATAAGCGTACTGATTTTCTTCTGTCGTACGGCACTGACAATGCCCCGCGCTGTATTACGACAATAGCGAATGGTCGAACTAAGCGGAAAAAGTGGCTCAAGGTAAAGCATTGCTTCAACAATCGCTTCTTTTCCTTCAAGCATGTACTCTTCAGCATCGGTAAGGGGAACATGATCTGGTACCGGCACCATGTGTAACAACTCAACTCTTCCTTTTTTTGCACCACACAACTTGTACGTTGTCCTGACCATTTCAATCGCATTCTTCGGATTCGCTACTGCCACCATAATGCGGTACCCCTCACCTTCCGGCGCTTTTTCTTCTTCAAGAATATGGATTTCGTCATCGGTCGCAACTGCATGTGATTTCGAATACAAATAATAAATACCAACGCCGACAAATATCCAGAGCGGTGCTATAATCCACGCAATAACACTCATATGCACCAACCATAACGCAAGCATTACTTGACAGATAATGGCAACAAGAGGAAATAACGGAAAAAAGGGCATAACAAATCCGTAGGTTAATTCATCTCCCATATTCCAGCGTACTTTAATAACACAGAGATTGACTAAAAAAAACAGGATAAGAAACATCATGCTCGCACTTGATGCAACATCTATTGTCGGTAAAAATGCCGCAACAATAATTACTAAAAAGGCTGTTGCCGCTAATGCAACCCATGGCGTTTTTCGTTTCTTAGAAATTGTAGAAAAGAACGGTGGCACCATATGATCCCGACCAAGGGCATATAACGCCCGTGTTGCTGAGTAAATCGTAGAATTTAATGCTGAAGTAGCGGCAAAAATAACGGCTAATGTTAAGAAAAGATTCCCCATTGGCATGAGACGCGCAATTGCTTCGCCAAAACCTCGTTCACGGAAAGAGCCAATCCACTCCCACGGCGCGCCTTCAATGCCTGGTGATCCGGCTTTTATCGACACAACAGTCGCAAAAGCAACAACAACATACGTAATGGTTGCAATAAAAACAGAATAGAGCATTGCTTTGGGGAGATTGCGTCGTGGATCAATTGCCTCATCACCAGTTTGGGCAATTACTTCAAAACCTTCAAACGCAACGTACGTAAACCCCATCGTAATAAGCAGCTTCGACCAGCCGTAGGGAAGGAACGGTTGAAAATTCTGAAGCCGCGAAGGTTCTTTGCACACAACAGCAATACCAACAAGTCCAATACAAACAAGGAAAATAGTTTGTCCGAGGGTAAACAGTGCACCGACTCTTCCTGTCTCGGATGCACCTAAATAATTAATGTAAAAGAAAAACAATGCTATTGCAATAGCAACAATTTTTTCTGTAAAGAAAATTGAAACTGGCAGCCACGTAAGGAGCCCTAATACTTCCAGATACCGTACTATATAAATAGCAAAAGTAACTGCGTAAAGGCTTCCTGCTATGCTTGATGCAAACCATTCCATCCACCCTGCAAGAAAACTAGTCTCTCGGCCAAATCCAATACGCGTATAATTGTATGCACCACCAGTGTGCGGAATTGCAGAACTCAGTTCTGCGTAGGAACAAGCAGTGAACATCGCAATGATACCATTGAGCAAAAAGGTCAGGATCACACCCCCAGCACCGGCAATATAAATCGCATTCCCGACGCCAAGAAAGACCCCTGCACCAATCATCATGCCGAGTCCCATCATAATAATTTGGAAGAGAGAAAGTTCCCGGGAAAGTTCTGAAGTGACGCGTTGTCTAGCCGCCATTTTAAAGGTCCTTTAAGATTTCACGCAGTGAAGGATGACCACGCTTTGCAATACGATCAATTGTCCTGCTACTCCAGATAACAAGCCATATAATAAAACCAAGACCACTAATGACTACAATAATACCGATAAGAATATCTTTATCCATTGATTCTTCCTTATGCTGGCATGAGGTTTACGCCCGGTGCACATTATTACTTTTTTAATAGGATAATGCAAGGGGATTTAATCAAGCTGGTTCATATGTACGCACATAAATAGTAGCTGCTCTCTATCGGTCAATTTCTTTATGCACATAATGGAGTAATACTTCATCGGTTTTTTGCAACCGCCGGCATGCTTCTCGGGCAAGATTAAGCATTAACAACCCGAAAAGATCTTTAGCGTGTTCAAACATAGAAAGTAGAGCTTCTGTCGTTAAAACAATCAGTTCTGTATCTACGACCGCAACGGCAGAGGCAGAATGTGGCTGTATGCCTATTGCTGAGGTCTCACCAAAACATTGTCCTTCAGAGAAGGTAACAATTCCTAAGGGTCTGGTATCAATATTGACAATGATTTTTACCTCACCAGAACGAACAATATAAATATGAGTCGGTTCTTCACCCTGTTTAAATATTATCTCACCTGCTTTATATGAAACACTCTGCAACAGGGGAAAAAGTAACGCAAGATGGCCAGGCGTAAGTCCTCCAAAGAGTGATATTTTATTCAAAAGAGGAGCTATTTTTTCAATATCTAAAAGTGGTTGATATTTTTTCTCATCTTCCATACTGCATCTTCCCTATGTTTTTGTATAACTACTCTAATTACATTTGTCATCTTTCATAGTAACTTCGACTAAACAATTAAAAAATCTTTAGTTGAACAAATCAATCCAATGGTATGTTCCAGCAGCGAAAATTGATTACTATTTCTCCGGATAGCCAACAGGCTGTACGAGAACCACTTTTTTATCTACTGGCAATTTCATTTTTTTCTCTAGTGCCGGTTTATCGACCCCGCCGCGAACAACGGTTGCATATCCTTCTGAAGCACAGTAGAGATAAACATTTTGACTAATAAAACCGGTATCAGCTGCGGCGTAAAACTGTTTTTGCTCTTCAGTCCCTTTTTTCATTTTTGTGTAATCAGCAACATATATTAAATCAATCGGCGCAATTTGAGTAAAATCTTGGACAACCAGTGTCTCACGGAGATCTTCCTTCAAAACCTGTTTAAGAAGATTTTTATGTGCGTCATAAAAATAGAGCCCGTCCGGCCGTGCCACATATACATCAATCGGCTGCCAATTATGTGCACTCGGTACCGTCCGTTTTCCAGAGTCCGGTCTATTTACCCCACATGCTGCCCACAGGAGATTTGAGAGTTCCTGTAAAGAAATATCTTTTGCGCTAAACGATCGAGTCGTTTTCCTTTCTTTGAGCGCCTGCATAAGCGGCTTTCCCTTTTGCATTTCCGGTTTCGGTAATTGAATAGAATCTGCAAAAACTATCGTCGAATTAATGACAAAAATAGTCAGCAGAAAGAAAAGCAGTGCGAATGTTTTTTTGTTCATGCAAAAACTCCTTTGTTTTAGTGAGCACATCGTTTAGCAAACGTTAGTGAAGCTAAGCGATAGGTGCGAATTAAACCCCGCTCTTTTGGCGATTGGTTTTATTTGTTAAATTTCTCCTCATCTTTTCTAAAGATACTGAATCGATACATCATATCCCCTCCCAAAAGGGCGGGATAAATTCAGCCATAAGACTTACGTTCCCTCCACTCCATAAGTCTTGGCTTCATTTATTTTACTCTTTTTAAATATCCTTTCGGATTTTGGGTCATCATAAATTTTTCCTTTGATGTATCGATAATAAAAGAATTATTACTCTTCATAAACTCTTCAACAGCTTCCATCGGGCCAGGGCCCCATTGAGGCTCAACCGGATGTCCATTAACATTAGTATCCTCAACGATCAAATAACTACCAATAGTTACTAATTTGCTGTATATATTCATTTCATTAAGCACATGTTTTTTTGAATGATCAGAGTCAAGATTGACAAGAACCGTTTTTTTTCCACAACAGTGTTCAGATACTGCATTCACAATTTCTTGTGATGTGGAAGGCCCAATTAGATAGGTAATGCGGGGATGTTTCACGAGACGTTCTTTTTTATCAACATCAATAGTTATAATCTGTCCACGATTTATGATATCACACAACACAGCATAATACAGTGCACTTGAACCCCAATGCGTACCGGTCTCAATAATAATATCTGGTTTAATATCATAAATGATTTCCTGGTATACCCAAAGATCAAGTGGACATTTCAGGAGTGGCAATCCGAGCCAATAGGTATTTTCCCATGTTTGCTTTCTGCGAAGATAATAAAGCTGATGAAACCAATCAATGATATGTTGTTCGGTAATAGTCGTCGGCTTCTCACTTGTTATATCAGTAAGAGCACCCGGCCTTTTGTCGTGTGAATGTGCATTCATAAATGTCCCCTTTGATAACTACGTAGCTACAGTATAAACAATTAGTTGCTCAAAACACATACATTTTTCTTATCCACCATCACAACATTCATCTTACACAATGTCGCTAGTTTTTTAAATGTTCGAGGAGTATAAAAAGAAATATGTGTAGCCTCTCTTTTATACCACCATGTTTTAAATTGTTCTTCATTACCAGGATGGAATAATGTCATGATGGCCATAATGCCATTAGGGGTGAGATGCTCCCGCAAAAATGACGTAGTTATTAATGGATCTTTCAAATGTTCAAAAACTTCTGTGGCAGTTATAAGATCATAACTTTTATTTCTATATACTTCATCAGGGGCAAAATGAATGTCGTACGTGTCAACTTCAAAACCTTCTTCTTGTAAGAGTGAGGCAAGCACTGGACCAGGCCCACAACCAAAGTCCAATACTGTTTTTATATTTTTCCGATATGGCGTAACCGCTTTTGCAATAAATTCGTTAAACATTGCAACATACCCTTCATTATTACGTGTATTTTCATGTAAGCCATATCGCCTCTTTTCTTCGTCAGGTGGCAAAATTTTTCCCTCATCTATAAAAATATAATCACACGATGCACACCAATAATAATCCAAGACGGTAGAATCACCAGGTATAATTTTTACGGTACCGGAACAAACGCTGCATGTTTTTTGTTTCATGTGTATTCTTTACAGGAAACGCTCTCGTACTTTGTCAACAACAGTTTCTGCAATAGAGGCAGCTTCTTGTATCCTTGATGCCGAAGTAATCGCATCGACTGATATTGTTTTTGGCTTCCAGTTCTTATTGCCAGCGGTAGTAAGCAGTATAACCCGTTCTTTATACTTTACTGTATCAAGAAACTCCTTAACATGTTTATTGAGTTGTAAAGCCCAACAGCTATTCATGAGAATTATAGCGTGATAATTCGTATCGTGCTCGCTCCTCAGTTCTTTAAGATCAATCACTCGTATATAACAAGCATCGGTCTCAAGCAATTTCACTATTTGAGAAACCACTGCATCTTTAAACTGGCTCTCATCCGTTGCAATAAGCACTTTTCTTCCTGAATCCTCATCCCCTTTTTCAACTGTCTCGACGAAAGCGGCTGCGGGCGTTGAAATAATCAGATTAATTATTATCGCTATACTATAAAAGAATCGAAAATTCATAATCATTCTCCTCTTTCTCTTCTGGATTAAATTAACCTCTGTACTTAAAAAAATAGTCTCGTCGATAGGTATAATACCGTGGAAGTACCATAGGGTCAACCCCCGTTAGAAAAAATTCATGGGCTTATTGGTAAAGAGAGAAAAATATTCACATATCGCATGGGAAATTATTTTCATATTTACTCGAAATAAATGGACCACAATATTCACAGCTAAAGCAGAACCTTATTTGTTTAAAAGAGATAAGTAAAACATTGTTATAACCAATGTATATGGCATAGTGATTGCATTGACATAAAGTAAGAGAGGTGTGTACCTATGGCAAACATATATCAAGAAGAAAAACGAAAACAGCGCCTGGATTCAATCGTTATAAGACGCGAGAGACGTCGAGATCCAGAATTGAGAAAAAATGCACCTGGAGGACTTGGCACAAAACGAAATAAAATCCCCCTTCAAGGAGTACCCAATATAAAACAGCAAAGAAAGCAAAACACGTCTACCCTTTCACCCGCCTTACCGACACAGGCTACATTAACTCCTCTGTCAAAACCGCCATGTGACAAAATTGAAATCAGCGAAGAAGCATACCAACGGTATCGTGATAAACTGTTAGCAAACTAGCTGTGCACACTATACGATGGTTTCATCAGGTAATGCACCTACAATTTCTTTTAACCCCTTGGCTACTTCTTTTAATTCGCTTGTATAAATGGTAATGCCTTTTTTTGTTGGTCTCATCTCTGTATCGTTCTTTGGTAAATAAAAGAGTCTAATGTCAACATACTGCTTTCCTTTATATTCTCGCAATGTTATTCGGACATTTTCATTTGCTCCCCTCTTAATTACATAGGTCTTTTCACTGTTCATCTTTATTTCCTCCTTTTCATTTTTTGTTCTTATTACTAGATATCTTATTTACAATTAATGTGTACAATTCATAACATTCTCTTATATGTTGATGGAGCTTTTTTCCTTTTACAAGACGTAATCGCTCAACACATCGTAACCAAAAATACATTTCTTTCAGTATTTTTATTGCACAAACCAGTCCTTTTGAACAATCACGTTCTTCACTACAGAGACATATCTTGTTATTATTGAGATTCACAATATTAAACATCTTCTTTGTAATAAATATGCCGAAATCTTTTCGAGACAATGAGCGAAGGAGTATCGTTGTGTTATTCATAAGTGTGCCGAACCGCTCTCGTGTACCATTTTCACTCTTATTAATTGACCTATTGTTTTTCACTGTTTTTATTGTTGTTAAAATTACACCTATTTTTTAAATAATAATTTGTCATTTATATACAATTTATTCATATTTGTCAATATTTATTTTCATTATTACCATATTTATAAACAATATTGACAAATTACTTAATTATGTTAATATT
>JAHJGZ010000031.1 GCA_018823795.1 Candidatus Omnitrophota bacterium | reverse complement strand
CGATCTATTTCTCTTGGTGAACAAATAATTGCACTCGTAAAGAAGCATTCGCAGTTTGAAGCTCCTGAACAATTTCAGCCTATTTCATTTACACTATTGTACAAAGAATTGGGAGTTCCAAAGAGGGAGCGAGCAAAGATAGTACGATGGGTACAAAGTCTAGTACAAAGACGTCTTCTACAGCTGACATACGCGAATAAGCTAAACAGTCAAAAATTACTTTTATCGGATGATGTAGAGATGTTAGATCAGAAAGGACTTCTTGAAATATGTCGGGACAGTCAGTGGAAAGAATATTTCATGACGAGAGCAGATATAAAAGATATGATGCGAAACGATATGATGAGCGTGCTTTCTGTTTTGCCCGGTGAAAACACTATCGGTCATGAACTCGAATATTTCTTTAAGACAGATATTGAACAGCTTATTACAAAAAAGCAAATAATTGCTGTTTATGGAGAAGAAAAGGGAGAAGAAAAAGTTTCATATTGTAGTACTCGAAAATTTGAACAATTCAAGGAAGAGAAAGAAATTATTGTTGATGAGGGTAAAAGACCGCAGTATGTAATAGCAGAAGAAAATCGGCCATATGAGATATGCCGCAATGTTGATTGGAAGCAGAGGTTTGTAACGATGGCTGATATCAAAATAGATATTGCGAAGGGAGCTATCACTGCTGTGTATGTTCTGCCAGAAGAAAACCTCTTGGAGCGTGATTATGAATACATGGCACAGAAAGATGTTGAGCTATTTGAGCGGGAAGGGAAAATAATTGCGGTATATGGCGAGAGGGATGGAAAGCGACGAGTTCTGTATTGTAGTACACGTGCGTTTAACTACTTCAAAAGCGAAGAAGAAATTATTACTGTTCGAGGCCTTAATGGTACATTGAAACATATTATCTTCGGAGAGAGTGCTCTTTATGCTGAAGAAATAACGAACGATGATAAAGAAGAGCTTTTTGAGATTGTTCGAGAATTAATAGGTAAAGAATACGAAGCAGGTATTAAAGAGGCGTATAAAACGGCTTCCGGCTTTTTTGGAAGACGAAAAAATAAGAAAGGGGCTTATTTTATAGATACTGCAACAGAGCTTGCACTCAACACGGCTCTTTTTAGCACCAGTATATTTCCGAAAGATAAAGAACGTTGTGCTCAGCTGATTGCTGCTGCACTCATTTTTAATATACCACTATCTCATTTGAAAGCAGAGGATCCCGCGATAGTTCGTATGGGGCGAAAAGCGAGATATCTTGTGAGCAAATTACCGTTTAATCCACCCTCCAAAGACCGCTATGATAAATACTATGTTGATAAGTTTAAAAATATGATTAAAGATACTATTGATACCCCGGAAGAACTTGTTCTGTACCTTATTATTAAAATGATGCAGCTTGAGTTATTACAGTATGAGAAAATGAAGAGCATAGAACAGCGACGCATATCTGATGAAATGATCTATGTTGTCGCTGCACTTGCTCAGGACTATGGTTTAAAGGAGTTATCCATAGAGATTAAAAGACGGACTTTTCGTGCTCTTCGGCCAAGCGGATATGACTATTATCGAAACTTGAGAAATACAAAACTTGGCATGACTGAATATGAAGCTGATGAATATAAAAAGTATTTAATAAGCGAATTAAAGAATCGCTTACAGCAAGAAGGGGTTGATATTGAAAAAATACAAATTACCGGAAGGATAAAAAACCCGTTAAGTATTAAAGAAAAGGTGGTTGATAGGAAGGTTACATTTGAAGAAATCCTTGATTTGATCGCTCTGCGGATTGTCACTAAAACGGAAAAAGAATGTTGGAAAGTCTTAAGTGTCTTAAGAAAAATATTTCAAGGAAAGCAGCCGCTTTGGGAAGGGGAGATAGAGGAGAGGTTTAAAGATTACATATCAAGACCGAAATCATCAGGGTATCGGGCGTTACATCTTATTGTCAATCATGTCGTAAACAAAAATGTGCTGAATGCCATAAAGGGCAGTGCAGCGATAACGGGGGGGGGAAGCCCGCAGGAAATTGCCGTAGAAATTCAGATTAAAACAAAAGAAATGGATCGGTTTGCCCAATCAGGTAGTGCCGCCGATACGATACGAAAGGCGATAACACACGGGCACAAACAT
>JAHJGZ010000030.1 GCA_018823795.1 Candidatus Omnitrophota bacterium | reverse complement strand
CCGATCTGGATTATGGGCGCATTTTTGTTTTAGCTGGTTCTCCCGGTATGACGGGTGCCGCTGCTTTAGTCTGCAATGGTGCCTTGCGCAGCGGTGCAGGACTTATTACCTTAGGAATACCGAAGAGTTTAAATTCAATCATGGAGGTTAAGCTTACCGAGGTCATGACACAGCCACTGCCAGAAACTCGTGAGGGGACCGTAGCCTTAAAAGCGTTTAATGAAATAATGCCGCTTCTTAAAAATCAGGATGTTCTAGCAATTGGGCCTGGGCTTTCTCAGCATCCAGAAACAAAGCGATTAATTCGAAAATTGATTCTTCATTGCCCAATTCCCTTAGTACTTGATGCGGATGCATTAAATGCACTTGTCGAATATACGGAAATGCTTGCCAAAATAAAATCTTTTGTTATAATTACTCCACACCCAAAAGAATTTTCTCGGCTCTTTAGAGTACCCATATCAAAAGTACAGCAGAAGAGAAAAGATTTTGCTCTTCATTATGCTTTGAAATATAATATAACTATTGTCTTGAAAGGACATAAGACGATCGTTGCTCATAAGAAACGAAGTTTTGTAAACACCACTGGCAACCCAGGATTAGCGACTGGTGGTAGTGGTGATATTCTGACGGGTATTATCGCTTCTTTTATTGGACAGGGGATTGACCCGTTTCGAGCATCACAATATGCGGTATGTGTGCATGGGTATGCGGCTGATTTAGCAGTGAAGGATAAAACACCCATTTCGTTAATTCCATCGGATCTTTTAGATTATTTACCACGCGTATTTAAAACGTGTGGTTTATAAAGCAATTTAAAATGGGAAGAAGTATTATTGAAAAACGTATCACAATTGTTCACTTTTAATTTTGAATTTTTAATTAATATTCATGCTGGCGTAGCTCAACGGTAGAGCAGGGGTTTTGTAAACCTCAGGTTGGGGGTTCAAGTCCCTCCGCCAGCTCCATTACATCTTTGAAGACAGGGGAGATACCCGAGTGGCCAAAGGGGACAGACTGTAAATCTGTTGGCGTTAGCCTTCGGAGGTTCAAATCCTCCTCTCCCCACCATTTTATATCCGGTAAAACCGCGGATTAACGCGGCTGGTTGAATAAACGGGGGTTTGCCCCGCCAAGTTGACTTTTGTGACATGTGTGGCATAAACGCAGGCGGGAGTAGTATGCCACTTTCGCTTACAAGGAGAAGGATACAGGAGCATAGCTTCGGCGGATGATTAGTGGTACCTGCAATACGTTGATTGTTTCTCCGCCTCGAAGGCGTCGGAAAATTTTTTCGATAATTTTCTCGACTCTCGGCGGAGTAAATTCCGACATATGCTTTACGTTATACTGCGCATAATGTAAAGCATGTCATCATTTAGCGGGAGTAGTTCAGTGGTAGAACACAAGCCTTCCAAGCTTGATACGTGGGTTCGATCCCCATCTCCCGCTCAACAAAAATGACTTCCCAAAAGGAAGTCTTTTTTATTGAGCGCCGTGTAGGATTGAAGCGAAGCAATCGGCGCGACTGGATCAGGAGCGCAATTTTGGCAGGATGACAAAATTAGATTGCGGAGGGGGGCCTGCGCAGTGAAATTTGAGATGAATTTCACGAAGTAGGCGATCCCCATCTCCCGCTCCACTAGAGAGATACCCATTCCTCAACAGCTGCAATAGTGCCTACTTACATTTCCATTCTATAGTATCGAGTAAATAGTACTCTCAAAGCTGTTTATACTTAAGGTTTGCATTTCATTTCTTATTTTACTATAATAAAACCATTAGATTGCGGGAATTGACTGCTTAAACAATCTAACATAAAGTACTGAAATAAGTTAACTTATTTCAAAAGAGTGGCGTGTATATAAATGCATAAAAGCCGTTAAACAAACATTATTAACAAGATTCGCTCTATTTAAAAAAGGACCTACGTTATGAACAAAAAAACACTTTTATGTGGGTTACTGTTTTGCATGCTTATGGTACTACCACGCAGTTATGCACAAGAAATTGTAGCTGACTTTATTATTGCGGATTTTGATTCGGGAGAAAAGCCGAATAATATTGGTGGTGATTTCGGTACGTGGGATTATGATCCTAATGATGAAACTCAGTTTTGTCTTATGGAATTTTCAGAGATCGATTCACAACCTGAAGGGGATGGAAAATCGGTTAAGTTAACGTATGACGTCCAATCGACAAAGCCTGCGTTTAACGGTTTTTGGATGAAACTGCGAGGGGTTGATGTGAGTCCATATAACCGGTTACGTTTTTGGGTAAAGGGAGACGGCTCCGCGACTTTCACCTCGCGTTTTAAGATAGAACTAAAAAATAATCTTGGCAAAAGAGCAATATATTTTGTTAAAGATGTTACCACAAAATGGAAAGAATATGTCATTGATTTTAAGCAAACGCGAGCAATTCAAGATTGGACACAGATGAACGAATTTACGGTTGTTTTCAGCGATATCGTTTCCACATATAAAGAAGGTGCGATCTACATTGATAATATTTCTTTTCTTACAGTAAAAGAAGAGGTTGTAGAAGAATAAATCTATGGCAAGGATGTGTATGAAAGTATTCGCAATAAAAAGAACGCAATTGCTACGACTGTTTTTCCTCTGCAGTGTTATGGTCATGATAACTTCATCGCTCACCGCTTCTGAGATTAATACTATACTCCTTATTGATGATTTCGATGATATGACTACGGAAAATCTTCTTGGGGGCGATACGCAAGGCAAGGAGGAAGTGATCGATGGATGTATTCCTTCTTTTACGAAAGAACCGGCCTTTATATATAGAGGCTGTGGGCATAGTTTACAATTAGACTATACTACCCCTTTCCCTGGCTCTTTTTCTTTTTATTGGTCTCAGTTGGGGACATATGGGGCAACACACCAGGGCCCAAAAACCATGGATCTTTCTCAATACAATTATTTGTCTTTTTGGTATTTAACACGTACGAGGGTACCAAACTTTTCTCTTGAGATTCATAAAGACATTGATGGAGATGGAGATTTCTTTTTGGGAAAAGATAAGGTAAGTAAAGTTTTTCTAACAAAGTATATGGGCAAGCATGTTCCCGGTCAATGGCATAAGATAACCGTTCCCTTTAAACATTTCCCAGATATTAAAACATGGGACAATATTTTTGAAATCGTATTTGTTTTTGAAAATGTACGACAAAGTACAGAAAAGAAAAACACTGTATATATTGACGATGTATTGTTTGGTTCAAATTACCCAACTGATGAAGAGGAAGAGGATATACCATTTCCGGACGGTCTCTTCGTTGATTTATTTATGATCAATAACAAGATGATCGGCACGCAGTTTGTTTTGCAGGAACACAATACCCTTGATGTAATATTAAAAAGTATGAATCCTTATCTAGAGAGAGTAAGCGTTGAAGCAAGTGAATATGGAAGTAAACAATGGTTTCCCGTATGTAATTTTTATGAGCATACAACCGGATATTATACGGGTACCTGGACAATAGAAAATACGCAGAAAACATTCTTTTTTTTACGTATTGTTGTATTAGATATATTTGGCCGGGAACATATTTTAATTGGCCCCTTCGGAGGGGCTTTTAGTCCCCAACAATAGTCGATTAAACTATTGTAGCGTTATTTTATAAAAGCAAAAGTAACTATACGTGTCTGCGCAGATACATTGACGAACGATATGAAGATACCTTTAAAGAAAATAATAGTATTTGTACTTATCGGATGTTTTTCATATAGCGGGATGCTTTTTGCGCAGGGTGAGATTCAAATCGGTGCGGTAGCGGGCGAATCGTATCTTGACGGTTATGACTTATCGACACTTGTAGGGATTAATGAGCAAACGGACATGGTTTTTTTTGACGATGAAGTATGGTCATATCTTGATGGAATTGAGCGTGAGCTTGTCAGTTTTGAAGAACATTATTTTTCTCAAGGTGCCGTAGAGGGTTTTTATCACAATTTTGATGAATGCATCCAGACTGCTGTTAAACAGCACCTTCCTCTTCAAATCGCACAGGATAAAATTAGTTTAGCAAAAAGAAGACTTATTAAGATCGTTCGTGATTTACTTCCAACATTTAATATATATTATGAACATAATGTTGGTTTCAAAATTTATAAAGATAATCCCAACCCTTCTGCAGAGACGCATCAACAATTTCGTTCAGAGAAAACACGCATTTCCGTGGCACAACCACTTTTTCGTGGTGGTGCCATATGGAATCAAGTCAAAGTTGAACGAGCAAAACTTCGTGTGGCAAAATCTGAATATAAAAAAGTATATCAAGATATAACCGTTGAAGTTGCTCGAGCCTATTTTAGTCTTATGAAAGCAACAAAAATGGTAACATTGAGAGAAAAACTTGACCAGATATCTCGTCGCGCTATAGCGATAAGCCAAGAAAAAATCGATGCAAATCTTATATCGGAAATAGAGCATCTTAATGTTCAATCCCAACAGAGTCAAATCCAACATGATCTTGAATCGGCGAGAGAAGAGGTTGAGCTTAATCTCATGGAGTTTAAAAAGGTGCTTCATCTTGATATCGATGCATTTGTTGATGTTGCTCCGTTTGACGATACGTATGTGGAACATATAAAAGCGAAAGTTGACAATGATGACTCTGGCGGTACATCACGAAGCGAAATAGAACAAGAACAAAAACTTGATGTACTCACTAAGCTAGCATATCAAAATAGACCGGAATTTACGATTCAAAAAGATAAAGTAGAAGCTGCCGTATGGCAGGAAAAAGTTGCAACGTCAGGATGGTTTCCTCAAATTAATTTACTTGCCGAAGTTGGACGAAAAGCCGAAAGTTATAAGACTATTAATAATAATCCTCCTTGGGATGATGAACACCATGTGGGGATCGAGTTTAAGTGGAATTTTGGAGGCAATACGTCGCAATATACCTATGATAAAGACCGACAAGGAACTGGTGTTGAAGCAACAGACGTTAATATTGCAATGGATGGGTATTATGATAGAAAAAATACCGTTGGCCTTTCAGTTTTAGATGGCTTAGGACAGTTTGTGACGACAAAAGAGGCTGAAGTGGCTCGTAAAGAAGCACTCCTTGAGCTTGAGCTTTCAGAAAAAGATGTCATGAGTGAGGTAAAGGAATCATACTATAATTATAATCGTGCGTTAATTCAGTTACGGTCTATTTTTAAACGATTACGCTATAGAGAAAAGTTAGTCGATCTTGCCTATCACCGAAGCGAAATCAATGAAATTCAAACTTCTGAATACATGCAAGCTGAAACAGATCTTGTTAATGAAAAAGCGACACTGTATCAGGCGCTCGTTGATTATTCTCTTTCAATAATTTCTTTTAATAAAGCAGTTGGTATTAAAGATTATATCGCACTTGATGAACTATAGTCTTATGATGGTAAAACGAAAAACAACGCTTATAGTCCTTACGGTTACTCTATGGATAGGATGGTGTATCTTTATACCATGCAGGGAACAGTATGCATATGGAGCCGCAAAAGTTGAGGGGGCACTCAATCCTGTAGTAATTCAAAATATATCTCAACCAACAGAAATTCGTTTAAAAACTATTGATATCGAAACGACACAAACAGACACGGTATTTAGTTATTTAAATGATGTTGAAGCAGAATTATTGGATTTTGAACAACGTAATTTATTAGAAAGGGAAGGAGACACCTCATATTATTTGCTGGAAGATTGTATTCGGGGAGCTACCGAACGGCATCTTCCTGTTGAAATAGCGCAAGATAAAGTCAGTTATTATCGCCGAAGACTGGTGAAGGCAATTCGTGAACTTTTCCCTGCGTTAAATATTTCCTATGAACATGATCTTGGTTTTAAATTATTAAAAGATGATACCATCCCGGGGGATCGTACGAACCAGCAATTTCGCTCTGAAAAGTGGAAGACATCTCTTTCTCAGCCTATCTTTAGAGGCGGTGCATTGTGGAACAAAGTTAATGAAGAACGTGCAAATTTACGGGCTGCGAAGGCTGAATATGATAAAGTTTTTTTTGATCTTTCAATTGAGGTAGCTCGCGCATATTTTAATTATTCAAAAGCACAAACTATACTTTCATTTAGGGAAAAGTTGCTTCGAGAAGCAAATAGAGCATTAGTAATCAGTGAAGAGAAGATGAAAGCCGCGCTCATTTCTGAGATTGAACATCTTAATGTTCAATCTCAACAAAGTCAGCTTCTTCATGATCTTGAATCGGCAAAGGAAGATATTGCGCTTGCATTATTAGATATGCAAAAAGCGCTTCATCTCGATATTTCAGAACCGGTTGAGGTAGCATTACTCGAAGCAGAATACATCGATTCGGTTAAAAAAATGCTTGCATCAAACACGGTGCAAACCGAACGCGATGCAACTGAGCAAGAAGAGCAACTCAATACATTACTTGAATTAGCATACGAAAACAGACCCGAGTTTATTATTCAAAAAAGCAAAGTTGATGCTGCTATTTATCGGGAAAAAGCTGCCGTTGCAGGATGGCTTCCGCAGATGAATGTGCAAGTCGAACGCGGCCAAAAAGGGGAAGCCTATATCGAAGACGATAATAATCCACCATGGGATATGGAACATAGAGTTGCGTTTGATGTCCAGTGGAATGTAGGCGGAAATACGTTGCGGTATATGTATGATAAAAATCGGCAAGCAACGGGTGTGGAGGCGACTGAGCCAGGCGCCGGCATTGGTAAAGATGGCTACTACGATAGAAAGAATACGGTAAGTTTTTCGCTCTTAGATGGCCTTGATCAGTTTGTACAAACGAAAGAAACCGAAATCAGCCGCAAAGAAGCACTTCTTGAATTAGAACTTTCTGAAAAAGATATTGTGAGTGAAGTTAAAGAGTCTTTTTATAATTATAGCCGTTCAATGATTCAATTGAAGTCCGTTTTTAAACGTTTGACCTATCGCCAAAAATTAGTATCACTTGCGAAGCACAGAAGCGAAATTAATGAAATACAGATTTCCGAATATCTTCAGGCGGAAATAGATCTTATCAGTGAACAAAATAATGTATATAAAGCCGTTATTGATTATTTTCTTGCAAAACTTTCTTTAAGTAAATCGATAGGTATTAAGGATGATTCTCCATTGACAGCTTTTTCGTTTGAATAAAGATAGTACTTGTATGCATGTATGAACTAATAATGACGACAGAAGAGAAAGTGGGGGTTCATGGCAACGATTAAGGGAGCTAAGATTCGCAAAACATTTATTATTATTATCTTACTTATAATTGCTGTTGCGGTTATTCACCACCTTTTTTTTAAAGGAAGTGATTTATTTGATTTGGTAAAACAGCAACCGAAAAGCGATGGGGCTGATGCTCTGCCACAAGGAGAGCAACAACAAGCAGCACAAGCGGTTGCGATTAGGGCTTTTACGGTTGCCCAATTTGATTTTAAAGATTATCTTAATGCATTAGGGACTATTAAGGGGGGCTTAGAGTTTAAACTCAGTTTTGAAATACCCGGTATCATTGATTCAATAAATTACTCCGAAGGAGAAAAATACGGCAAAGGGGCATTGCTTCTTTCTCTGAAGCAAGATGATATTCTCCTGAGATTACGCCGCTCAGAGGCACGATACAATAAGTCCAGGGCGAATGAAGATATCTATAAACAAAAAGTCAAAGAGCAAGAAAAATTATTTCAAATCGGTGCCATCCCCCATTCAACGCTTCAAAAAGCAAAATATGAACTTCAAGGTGCTCAGTATGAACGTGAAGAAACAGGACTTGCCGTGCGTGCGGATGAGGTTATCCTTGAGAAATCAAATATATATGGTCCGTCTGCAGGTATGATCGGTGAATTAAATGTTGAAGTTGGTGAAGCAGTTACCTCGAATACTTTATTAGGGACCCATCTTTTAATAGAATATGTTCAAGCAGAGTTTGGTGTTATCGAGCGGGATGTAAGCCGTATCGAAGTCAAACAGGAAGCTTTTGTATATGTGGACGCATATCCAGAAAAGACATTTAATGGTATTGTTGATAGTATATCTCCGATCGTAACTGGTGTGAGTCGGACAGCAAGTGCAGAAATTAAAATTGATAACAAAGAGGGATTGCTTCTGCCGGGGATGTTTGCGCGCATTAAGATCCTTTTGTATGAAAAGGATAATGCGGTCGTTATTCCCACCGAAGCAATTGTAGAACATCAAGGCAAGCAATTGGTCTATGTTGTTAACGAGAAGGACCGTTCTGTCGGTATGCGCAGTGTGAACGTGGAATATACACAGTCAGATTATTCTATTATTACTGAAGGGTTGAAGAAGGATGAATTGATTGCGATCAGTTCTCTCGATAAGTTAACATCTGGGGCGAAGGTTGAAATTTTAGAAAAACAGCAAATATAAAAACGAGTAGCAGACCGTAGAAACGATTCCCGGGTCATTTCCACGGTCTATTATTTTTCTCGATGGCTAAAACTTTAGAAAAGTATTTACATATAATTTACTTAATTTATGTCTATGCTATTACTACAGCAAAAAACCTGCCTCTTAGTTAATAAATGATATTATAAGCGTTTCAAATAATTATCAT
>JAHJGZ010000029.1 GCA_018823795.1 Candidatus Omnitrophota bacterium | reverse complement strand
GCGTATCGATCCCCTCAATACCAATGATATTATTTTTCTTTAAATAGTCGGGCAGTGACATATCGGCACGCCAATTACTCACACGGCGGCTGCATTCTTTTACGATGAATGCATCCAAGTGAATACCACTTGATTCATCATCTGCTTTTATGATGCCGTAGTTACCGATAAGCGGGTAGGTCATCACAACCATTTGACCTTTATAGGAAGGATCGGTAAGGACTTCTTGGTAGCCGGTAAGGCTGGTGTTAAAAATGATTTCTGCGGTGACTTCTCCTTTAATACTGAAAGAGCTCCCCTCGTAAACAGTGCCGTCTTCAAGTACCAGTAATGCTTTTATAGTATTCATATGTACACACGTATTGATTTAAAAAACTCTTTGTGAATACTAGGCTCTCCGTTGAGCAGTGAACCCCGTTAGAGTTATAATTCGATTGTAACGTTACGTCGTTGTAACGCCTGGTAAACGTAATACTTCACTCTTACGTTTTGTTACCCCATAATACTCTAACGGGGTGAATGTGTGTTTCTCTTTTGAACGTAGTAAACCTTGGCAGTTAATCAATACTTACAAAAATTAACTGTAATTGAAGTGCATCACACCTTCGGGAATAGTATATTAAAACATATCCGCCGAATAGTAAAGTCTTTTCTTTAATAGTGAGCCGCATTTATTCTCTTGTCCGCTTCATGCACTCTGTTATAATAAGCGGATGCTTCACCTACAAAAATATCAAAGCATGGCAAAACCATTCAACTTTATAACGGTTCTTGTACTTATGACCGGCTGTGGTGTATGTTCTTCCGCCTCTGCGCAAGACCCCTCATACATCCGCTATCAAGAACCGGATTTTTTAACCTTTACGGAAATACAAAAACTGGCTGAGACGTCTCATCAGGAGAAGCCATTACAGTCAAAAATACATACCTTTTTTCGTACACCGATCATAAGTAACGAGGCTTATTATAGAGGAGTACAGCCGCATTATCCCTTTGATCCTGTCCTTGGTCATTGCCTGCGGCTCGTCAGTTGGAATATTGAAAAGTCGATCCGTATGAAAGTAGCAATAACGGCCTTTACCTCAGAAGAAGACTATGTAAAACTTCTTGATCTTAAAAAAGCCCCCTTTCTTTCGCGCAAACGAGACAGCGCGTTACGGCAGCGGGAAAAACTAGAGACGGCCGATATCATCGTATTGCAAGAAATGGAAATAGGTATCAAACGGTCCGGCTACATACATGCAGCGCGTGCCCTTGCCGAATCACTCGATATGAATTACGCCTATGGAGCCCAATATCTGGAAGTCGATCCTGTACAGTTAGGACTCGAAAAAATATTTTATGAGGACGGAAACACCGATACAGAAGCAACCGATTATTACACTGTTGCACCGAACCGCTATAAAGGGGTTTTTGGAAGTGCCGTTCTTTCCCGTTATCCCATTAAAAAGGTGGAAGTGTTTCCTCTTAAAACGCAGCCCTATGACTGGTATACGAGTGAAAAAAAGAAGACTACGTACCTTGAAAAAACACGGCGGTTCGGTTCAAAAACGGTCTTTCAAAATGAGATCACCCGTGAAATAAAAGTCGGTGGCAGGCATTTCTTCCGCGTCGACCTTGATGTACCCCACCTTCCTGAAGGGACCTTAACGATCATCAATATCCACCTTGAGATCAAATGTTTACCCAAAGAGCGCACTGAACAAATACAAGAAATTCTGTCCTACATCCGGCATATACAAAATCCGGTCATTCTTGTTGGAGATTTCAACGCAGCGTGGCGGGACCTAAGCCCGACATCCATCCGGCGAGCTGCATGGCGGACGCTCAAAGATCCGACGACCTGGCTCAGCGTAATCGTCGGTAATACCTCCCCCTACGGATTTACCATCAATTTTCTTCGCCTGACGTCAAACCTGACAAAAAATCTTTTCAACCCGGTCGCTCCTCATGTTCCGATCATTATGCCTAATCATACAAAAAAAATGTTCACAACGATCGAGAATTTTCGGTTCAGTGACAGAAGAGCGTTCGACTTTCGCGGCGATAAAGAACGGTCTATTAATAACAAACAGAAAATGCTTGCCAATTCAAACCAGCGCGGCCGAAAAGGATTTAAAACGTCTTTTAGTGTAACGCGGCCGATTGCAAAGTTTATAGGATTATATCGCCTTGACTGGGCTTTTGTAAAACCATATATCAACGATCCGAATGATACGGATGCGCCCTACCGCTTCGCACCCCATTTTGGCGAGATATTTCAGGATCTCAATAACAGCCTGGATGAAAAAATATCGGACCATCATCCGCTGTGCGTCGATCTCCCCTTCAATGAACCGTCCATCAAAAATATCAAACGATCGAAAAAACAATTAGCCCTAAAAACGATCGCCTTTCCATTTAAAGCGGTATTGTGGCCGTTTAAAAAAATCATCGACGTTATGCATTAATATACCGGCGGGCCGTTTACGTTTGAGGCCGTGTACAGAGCTGAATACGTATATTCTCCAACTTACCAAAACAGATAAGCCGGTCACCAAGCGCAAAAGTGAAATCACTTGCCGGGTTAGGAAATACCTCCCCTTTTCGTTCAACGGTAAGGATATTGATATCATATTGACGAACGTGTGCTTCTCGTATCGTTTTTCCAATAAGAGAGCTTTCTTTATCAATTTCGATTGCAGACACACCATATCCGCCTGTTGAGACTAACAGTTCTTCAAACGAAACCGGTTTTATTAAATCCTTTTTTATTATCTTACTTCTCAGTCCATTGGTGATCTTCTGGGCTATCTGCGTACGCGTAAAAATACGATAAAAAATAAACAGAGCAAGCGCAATAAGAAGCAAATTAACAATGGGAAGAATAGCTGAGGGGATAAAAAACTCAAGAAACGGAATGCGCAGTTTGGGCATGCCGATATTCGGCCGTATCGAATTTGCAAAAGTTGCTATGAGCGTGACAAGCCCCGCGTTACCCAGGACCATGAGGATCGATGCGACACGCCTCCGTTGAGGATTTCCCACAATAAGTTCAGCTTCCCGTGTCGTAAATCCCGTACCCGTAAAACAGGAAAGGGCCTGGAATTTTGATAACGACCATTCAAGTCCGGTTAATTCAAAAGCAATGGCACCGATACGCACAACGATAAATGATATAATGATCATGATTAAAAATAATAAAAGATTCATAAAACCCCTTCTTTTGTTTAGGTGCGATCACCCTCCACGAAAACATTACATGAGCGGGGCGAAAAGCCTCGCAATAGAATTACGAAAGTGTTTCAACTTCCCGATCTTGTAATACTCTTCTAACGTCAGTTCATCGCAATATTCTAAATCCTTATTAAATTGTCCTACTAAATCCTTCGTGACACCGTTATCATAGAGCAACATATTGACTTCATAATTCAGCTGAAAACTGCGGATATCCATATTCGCAGTCCCCACCGATGAGATCTCTTCATCAACGATAATAGTTTTCGCATGCATAAACCCTTTTTGATAATGATACATTCTGACCCCCGCTTTCAATAAAGGGCCAAAGAATGAAAAAGCCGCCCAATAGGGAAGAAGCTTATCCGCTTTCCCCGCGATCATGATCTTTACCTCAATCCCACTTAACGCAGCAGTAAGCAGAGACTTATAAATGCTTTCGTTAGGAATAAAATAAGGGGATTGAATGCAAATACATTTCTGAGCTGAAGTAATAAGGTTAAAATATAATTGCTCGATCGAGCTCCATTCAGAATCGGGCCCTGATGCCGTGATCTGCATCGGCACATACCGTGAGCTATCACTTATTTTCGGGAAATATTTCATCCCGATCAATTCTTCCTTCGTTGTGTTGTACCAGTTTGCTATAAAAATAGACTGCAGAATAGCAACTGCTTCCCCTTCAAGGCGTGCATGGGTGTCTCTCCACGCCTCAAATTGTCCCCCTCCATCGATATACTCTTTTCCCATATTCATACCACCCGTATACGCTATAGATCCATCGATAACGGCGATTTTACGATGGTTTCTGTAATTAAGAGAGTGCGCCGTAATAAAGGAACGTACATTATCATAAGGATATATTTTAATCCCGTTCGTACGGAGCTCTTTAGTATAGCTGGCCTTTAACTGCAAACTGCCGATAATGTCATAGAGGATCCTTACGTCAACACCCTCTCTTTTTTTCTCGATCAAAATATTCTTTATTTTTTCCGTGAACGTATCACTGCGCCATATAAAATATTCCAGGTGAATACATTTTTTTGCATTTTGTAGGTCAGTGATCAAAGAATCGAATTTGTCTTTACCACAGTAAAATAAACGTATTGCATTCTTCGTGGTAAGCAATGAGTTGGAATTTCTATACAAGAGGTCGAATAACTTTTTCCGGGAACTAAAGCCTTCTTTACGGGAAAGTTTTTCCAAATTGCGGTCCTGCGCATCGATATATTCTTTAAGACAACTACGGAGGCTTTTATTAACATGCTGCTGATATTGTTTAAGCTTATGTGATCGACGTCGATTCCGGCCAATGAGCAGATAAAGAAACAATCCAATAACGGGAAAGGTGCTCAGAACAAATATCCAAGCAAAGGTAGCCGACGTCTCCCGATTATCGAGCACGAGATACACAATGGTTATGATAAGGTAGATATAATAAAAAACGACGAGTGTTTTCCAGATTTCACCGGTCATACTTTTTCCAATTCTTTTTCCAATTCTTTTTCCTGATGTCTATACTGTAACAGAGAGTCGCCTTCTGGAACTTTATTGAGATCGATAATACGAATGGACGACCTGACCTTGAACCAAGAAGCCCATTTAACGTATCGAGACCGTGGCTTTAAAGTAGCTGTTCCCGCATCATAACAGCGAGGGATCCCCCACGTTCCGTTATGCTCATCACCTTCATGATTATGGCCAAAAAGGATCGCGTCGATCGAAACACCGCCATCCATTGCCCGCATGAGAACTTTTTTTAATTTTCGAGCATCTTTGAGCTGATGCAAGGGCCGCCATTTAAATGGATGATGGTGAAGATAGATCACTCTTTTAGCGCATGCTTTTATTTTGTCTTGGTTAAGAACCATTTTTAATGCATGCAATTGTTTCCTACCCAATTGGCCTTGAGCCCAAAGGTCGTTGTACCATTTAAGCTCCCACGCCATAGAATCGAGGCCAATAAAAGCAATGTTGCTAATAATATCAACTTTAGGATATTCTATTTTTTCGGTTCCATAAAAAGCTTTTTTAAACAATGTAACGAACTTTTTATTCCCCTTATTTCCTGTGCCATAATCATGATTGCCTGGAATAACGAGCACATCTTTAAACCCGCGTTGTTTTAAATAATCCAATCCTTCCCGGGCATCCTCATAACTTCCTTTTTTGTTCGCATTATGTACAAGGTCGCCGGTAATAACAACAACGTAACGAGATACTTGAATTCGTATCTCGGTCGCTAGGGTATCGACAATAGTCATAAACCTATCCTTAAAATCCCTGTATCCGATATGAGGGTCACTGATATGAATAATTTTTCTCATAAAAATACTCGCATTACCCGGGAACGCCTGAGGGGTGCTGCGTCCGGACGTTCCAAATGTCGGTGGCATATTCGGTAATCGAACGGTCAGAAGAAAAATGGCCTGCACGGGCCACGTTGATAATCGCTTTTTTCGTCCACTCTAAAGGCTGTGCATACAGTGACGAAACACGCTCTTGCGTTGCGATGTAGGAATCAAAATAAGCACAGATAAAGAACGGGTCTATCGTAGTTATCAAATCGATCAAGGGTAAAAATAATCCCGGCTGGTGAGGACAAAAATAATCTTTTGAAATCAACGTAAGCACTTCGTGGAGCAATGGAGACGTATCTATATGATCACGCGGCCGGTATCCTTGCTGCCTCAGGTTTTCGATCTCACGAGAGGTCTTTCCGAATATAAAAATGTTCTCGTTACCGACGAGTTCGGCGATCTCGATAGTAGCACCGTCGATGGTGCCGATGGTGAGAGCGCCATTTAACATGAATTTCATATTGCCCGTTCCCGAAGCTTCGGTCCCCGCCGTTGAAATCTGTTCGGAAAGATCACTTGCGGGAAAGATCTTTTCTGCTAAAGAAACGCGGTAATTTTCCAAAAAAACCACCTTCATCATATCTCGTACCGTTTTATCCCGGTTAACAACGTCTGCGATACTGTTGATAAGTTTGATCGACAGTTTCGCCATATAATAACTCGGTGCTGCTTTACCGCTGATTATAAACGTACGGGGCTGGACCGTTTTTACCCCTCCGCGTTTGATCTCGAGATAATACGCAATAATAAACAACGCAAAAAGAAGCTGCCGTTTATATTCATGAATACGCTTTACCTGGACATCAAAAAGGGAATGCTCATCCACCGTAATGCCCGTCGTTTTTTTTATATACTCCGCAAGAAGCAGCTTGTTGTTATTTTTTACCTGTGCCCATTGTGCACAAAACGGACGCTTTTTAACAAAGAGCAGCAACTTTTCGATTGCTTCAAGGTCGGTGATCCATTTAGTACCGATAGTTTCACTAATAAGTCCCGACAACCCGGGATTCGCTTTGAGTAACCACCGCCGTTGAGTAACACCGTTGGTCTTATTGTTGATCTTGCCGGGATAAAACTCTTCAAAGTCCTTAAACACCTTCGTTTTTAAAAGTTCGGTGTGAAGCTTCGAGACGCCGTTAACCGAAAAACTCACTACAATCGACAAATGCGCCATCCGTACTTTTTTAGGATATCCATCGTCGATGATCGACATCCTGCGAAAACGCTCCACATCACCGGGGTAGCGCTCTTCAACATCACGTAAAAACCGGGCATTGATCTCATAGATTATCTGAAGATGGCGCGGCAGTAACCGCTTCATTAACTCGACCGACCACCTCTCAAGCGCCTCGGGCATGAGGGTGTGATTAGTATACGCAAAGGTGCGCCTCGTCACATCCCACACCGTATCCCAGTCAAGAGCATAGTCATCAAGAAGAACGCGCATCAGTTCCACGCTCGCGAGTGAAGGATGAGTATCATTAAGCTGGATGACCGCTTTTTCGGGCAGTGTCCGTATATCGGCATTTTCAGATTTGAAACGCCTGAGAATATCGGCAATAGCGGCCGCCGTGAGAAAATATTCCTGTTTAAGGCGCAGTTCACGGCCACGGCTGATATCGTCGCTCGGATAGAGCACTTTGGATATGACTTCTGAAGAAATCTTTTGATTCACTGCTTGTTCATAGTCCCCATGTTTAAAATAATCAAAATCAAATTCTGCAGTACTGCGGGCTGCCCACAATCGCAAGGTATTGACGACATCATTTTTATACCCAGGGATCGGAAAATCATACGGCACTGCCAAAACATCCTGCGTATCAACCCAACGAAAACTCGTCCGGCCTGATGAGTCAACATACATCTGGCTCGCCCCATAGAATTGGACTTTGACTGCATATTCAGGGCGCGCAAACTCCCACGGGCTTCCAAACTGCAACCATTCGTCGGGAAGCTCGATCTGATACCCGTCCTTTATTTTCTGATGGAAAATACCGTAATCGAAATGAATCCCGTAGCCATGAGCGGGTATGCCCAATGTGGCCATTGAATCCAGGAAACACGCTGCCAGGCGTCCTAACCCGCCGTTTCCTAAACCGGCATCAAGCTCTTGTTCGCGAATTTCTTCAATATCAAATCCCAACTCCTCGAGCGCTTCGCGCAACTCGTTTTCCACACCTAGATTATATATAAAATTTCCTAATAACCGCCCGATTAAAAACTCCATGGACAGATAATAAACGCGTTTCACATTCTTCTTGTGATACTGCTGCTGCGTCCCAATCCACCGTTCAACGACCCGGTCACGAACAGCCATCGCCGCCGCCCAATAATTATCATTCATTGTAGCTGAATACTTGTCTTTTGATATACCATACTCCCTATTTTCACAAAACGAGCGTTTGAGGGCATTCGCGGTCATTTCCTTATGCTTGATCTGCCATAACGCATCCTCTTTTACGCGTATCCTTCCCATCTTCTTACTCCTTTATGTACAACTTATTTTCTACGTATTCTTAACCACAATCGTCCTATGCGGAAACGGAATATGGATCCCCTCTTTATCAAACCGTTTTTTGACGCTTTTATACAAATCGCATACCATGTTAAAACCTGTCGTATTATCTTTTGCCCATATCCATGCACGCACATTAATTGATGACTCTCCCCAGCCGATGACACGGACAATCACGGGCTCAATGCCTGAACGTTTTTCATCATCGGTACGGTTGTCGAAAAAATCGGGATGGCACAGCACTTCATCTTTAACGAGCGCCGTTGCTTTGTCTATATCCGAATCATAACTAATACCGACATCAAAAAAGCGGCATACTTTTTCTTCTATAATACTGGCATTTTCAATAATATCCGAGCTTACCACCGAATTGGGAATGATCACCCGCTTGTTTTCAAAGGTCCGCACCACGGTATGCCGCAACGTGATATCTTCGACCACACCGCTCACTTCTTTGCCGACAAACTTTATTTTATCTCCGACACGAAACGGCTTAAAAATAGCAATGAAAACACCGCTGACGACATTTGAAAAAGCGTGCTGGGCTGCAAACCCGATAATAATAGCGAGTACGCCCGACCCGGCAAAAATGGATGCCGAAAGAGAACGGAACGGTTCGATCGTATAAATACATAATACAAAACCGAGAAGAAAGATAATTGCTGAAAACAACCGGACGAGGAATGCTATCTGCTTCGGCTCTTTTTCATCATCTCTGGCACTTTGTTTAATAATTCCTTTTACTACTTTTTGAATAATAATCGTTGAGATGATTATCAAAACTATAGAAAGGCTTTTCCATATAAACAAAACTGACATAACGTCCTTAATCATTGTCATACACCTATCTCCTTAGCGCTTGTTCATTATTGTGTAATTAACACATCGTATCGTACTTTTTGTGCTCACAAAGATCGATATATTCATACCTCGACTGACTATGTTCATCCATACTATCGCTCGCTTAGTCATATTCTCAATCTCATTCATGCGTTAACAGTGAAACCGGAAAATATTTTAACGCGTTTCCAATAGAAATCGTATTTCTTGTTTCGACTTTCTGTGACGTTACAACATCAATCATCGTACCAGGCATGTTTTCCGGCAAGACAATACGTGTATTTTTCCAAACAAATTCTCCCAGAGGAAATTCCCCTTCTTTGACAATTTTCGATAAAAAACGCGGAATGACAATAATCGCCCATTGCTTCTCATAATTCCTTGCAAATGCGACAACAGAATCTTTGCATTCACCTTCTGCCGTTAGCGGTACATAACTTCCATTCTGAAAAAGTTTCTCGTATTTTTTTCGGGCATGTACTATGCGGTGAATCAGAAAAAGTTTTACTCGTCCGTCTTCTTTTGTATCGAGCAATTCTTTTATCAACGTCAAAATGTTCTTCGGAATCATTCTGGCAATATAATCAAGATACTTTTTCCGCAGCTGAAAATCAACCGCTCGGCGATTGTCAGGATCGACAAGGCTTAAGTCCCACAATTCGGTCCCTTGATAAAAGTCGGGGACGCCAGGACTTGTCATCTTTAGCAGTGTCTGAGAGAGAGAATTGAAAATACCATAGAAGGCTACTTTTTTTTGGAATGGCAAAAAAGCATTGAGGAACCTATTGTTTTCATACGGTTTAAGAATTTTTTCTACAAAAGAAATAAACGCATGCTCATATGCCTCGTCCGGTTTTATCCATGCCGTATGGACTTTTGCCTCGCGGACCGCTTTTATACTATAGTGCTTAATCCGATGCGCATAATACGGCTCATCATAGAATGGATAGGTCCCCAACAATGTTTGATAAAGGAAATATTCGTCATTCGCGGTCGGAATATACGTCGTGTTCACTTTTGTTTTTTTTGTTCTATTCAGTTTTGTCCATTGCTTTAGATGATATCTCCATTCATCGGCACACTCAGAAAGAACATTAATACGCGCCCGTACATCTTCTCCCCTTTTGGTATCATGCGTTGCTGTCGCATTCATAGAATAAGGCATAACTTCATATCTTTTCTTATTGAAATCATGAAACTCTTCTACCGTATATCCAAACCGGATAGGGTTACCGCCGACCTCATTGAGTGAAATAAGCCTGTTATAAATATAGAGAATCGTATCTTCAAACCCTTTTGCCATAAGCGGGCTTGTTTGCTGTTGAAAGCTCATCACAAAATACAGCCACTCTGTTTTTTCCTCACCGGATAGAGAGCTATCATACTGGAGCAAAAGAAACTTCTCGATAAAGTTAATTTCATACCACAGTTCAGGCCTTTTCTCCTTTGCTTTTTCAATGGCTTTCTTGATATACCCTTGGTCATTTTCGCCAAAAGATTCATTGTTGATATACGTCCGGTACACGGGGAACAGTGCCATTACTTCTACCAAAGCTCTTCTCAACCCATACAAGGTAATATCCCTGCCAAAACGCTCTTTTGCAGAAATCTTCTTAACGTGCTGAGCCAAGTTGTCGATATTGCCGGCCATATGTTTTCCAATAATAAGTCTTTTTTTCTCATAGACCAGGTCCTCATACGGAAGAAATAATCCGGTATATTTATAATACGTTTTACTCATGATACGATCATGCTCTTTATTGCAGAAAAGGCCGTTCACATAATTCAAAAAGTCGTATCCGGTAGTCCCCTGCAGTGGCCAATGACGGGGGAGTTCTTCATCTGCCTCAAGAATCTTTTCTGCAATTACATACTTGTCTCCCACAACACCTTTTAACCATTTTAAATAGGTCGCCGGGTCATATAAACCATCAATGTGATCTATACGTAATCCATCAATCGCGCGGTCACGACAAAGCTTAAATATCAGGCTGTGGGTATGTTCAAAGATGTCCCGGTCTTCCACCCTCACTGAAATAAGATCATTAATGGTAAAGAATCTTCTGTAATTGATTTCTTCCGTCGCTACTTTCCAAAATGACAGCCGGTAGTATTGTTCAGATATTATGGTATCCAAAAGATCAAAGCTTTCTTTCGCGCCGACGACGCCATTAATAGCATGTATTGTTTCATCAATAAAATCTTTTATGCCGGAAATGTGACACGATAAATCCCACAGCATTCCTTTTATATGCCTGATCTGCTCACTGCGTATTGAAGTTTTTTTGCTTTTTCTCATTGTCTTCAGAAACTGTAACGCTCCGATATAGTTGATAAAATCAGGGCTGTTTTTCCCGAGACGAGCTTCGAGTATATGTGTGTTATAGGAAAGAACCTGGTGGTATGATTCGATCTTAAGTGGAAATAATAAGTCGTAGTACCGCACGCCAAGTCCTTTTTCTCCATAGCACAATTGAATTTCACCGGCTTCAAGACATTCTGCATAAAACTTCCCCAGAACAGGGACAAGGACGCGTCCCTTCAAATTTTCATAGGGATGATCCCACTCAATATCAAAAAAACGGTAATAGGCGGACGATTTCCCATTTTCAAAAATATCCATAAGCATCCCGTTTTCTGAATCGAATGCCATATGATTGGGAACAATATCTTGCAACAGATACATCCTGTTCTCCTTAAGCGCGCGCGTCAATTCGGTAAAGTTCTTCATCCCGCCAAGTTCTGTATTGATTTCTCTCGGATCGACGACATCATATCCATGGGTACTCCCCTTGCGAGCTTTAAAAATAGGGGATGTATACACGTGTGAAATACCAAGCTGAGCAAGATACGGAATGATGTCCCGCGCCATCTTAAACGTAAATGAAGAACACAATTGGATTCTATACGTCGATAAAGGAATATTCACTACTACCTCTTCATTAATAAAATTACAGGCTACTAGCCAATCCTCACTTTAAGGAAGTTCCCCAATTCTTCAAAACACTCGAGCCATTTCTGTGCCTGTCCATTACCGTGGTCTCGCTCCTGTTGCATCGTTTGCTTTAGATCTTTTCCGACCGTAAAATATATATTTTGAGACTTCCATAGATCAAGTTTCACAGGTAATCTGCCGAGAAGGCGTAATAACTCAATCGGCGACGTAAACAGTGAAGAATCATGAGCAACAAGAGCACATTTTTGTATTAACTGCTCGACTCTATTACTGGCAATATAATTAAGCGTGATGGTATCCAAACGTACTTGCCACCGTTTTACCTCTTGCACTAGTTTCTCAAAGTTCTCGAGATCGATCGGTTCAGTTTCCAGAGTACGCCGCAAATCGGTATTGAGCACAAACTCGATCACCGCAGAAAAATGCCGGGGAAGGTGTATCGTATACCCTTCCATTGCTTGGAGAACAGGATAATATCTATCGTACACCTGACGAAACGATACTTCTATTTCCATTGACGTATCTTTAAAGATTTCGTCCAATAGTTCCCGTTGTTCATCACGAAACAGATGCCAAATCGAATAGCTATGCGAGCTAAAATGTTTATCTACTGCATGAATAAGGTCAGGAATCAGGCTTTTTTTAAAGATATTTTTTATCTCTTCATACATTGCAGTAAAAGCTTCATCCCCGCCAAACGTACGGACTCCGCCAACAATGTTGTGGTCACCAAGGTACATAACAGCAAAGCTGATAACGATCTCTTCGAGCGTAATATCCGACAGTACCGAAACCGTCCC
Source organism: Candidatus Omnitrophota bacterium (assembly GCA_018823795.1). GTDB lineage: Bacteria > Omnitrophota > Omnitrophia > JAHJGZ01 > JAHJGZ01 > JAHJGZ01. The sequence continues at coordinate 17,282 of JAHJGZ010000029.1, read as the reverse complement.
AACAGCTAATTTCTGTTTACCAGCCTCCATTCGTTCATACCGAATACTTTTGATGTGATACGAATACAGTTCTGTTGTATCGGAATACTCATGAAAAAGGGATGACACCGCATAATGTACGCCGACACGAGCGAGGTCAAGGATAGACGGTTCGACAAGCGCCTTATACACCTGGGCCCCATTTTTATAGGTGCTTATATTGCTGGGCGCACGCTCGAGGAGGCCAACGAATGGTTCCTGAAATGATATACCGCTTACTTCATGAATAAGCTGAATAGCGCGGGCAGCATATTGAATAATTTGAACGGTCTCAATTCCGGATATCTCGTCAAAAAACCAGCCGCAACTCGTATACATGAGCATGGCCTGCCGCTCGGCTTCAAACAGCTTAATTATTTTCACCTTTTCTTCATGAGAGATTTCTTTTACCTGATTTTCTTTGATAAAACGCTCGACATTTTCCCTGCGTCGGTCGAGAATAACGGATATATAATCATCACGCGCCTTCCACGGATCATTAAAAAATAACCGTGTCTGCTCTTCAAATATTTTTAAAATACTATCACGCAGCCAATCGAATGCTCCCCTGAGCGGAGCACGCCATTCCTGATTCCAGTCTTGATGCCCCCCTGAATTACAGCCGCAATTATTCTTCCATCTCTCGACGCCATGAATACAACTCCAGGAAGAATTTTCAAATATTTCGACTTCATACGTCGGCGGAAATTTTTCGAGAAACTCGCCATAAATAGTAATATGTGCAAGATCATGAGACTCAAGATGATACAGGCAGTAGGTTAGGGCCATATCACCAAACTGGTGATGATGGCCGTAGGATTCCCCGTCAGTGGCAACATGAACAAGCTGCGGGGTTCCGTCATCAGGGGTAAATGTTGACATAAGCCGGTTCGCAAACGTCTCACCGTTCTCAAGAAGGCCGCCAAAGGCAATATCCCGCGAAACCGGCCCGTCATAAAAAAAGAGGGCGATGGAGCGGCCTGAGGGAAGATGGCAACGGTACGGCATTTTCGGATTGACTTTTGCGTCCTTTACAGACTTCCACCTGCCGCCATCGATCTTCCGAACACGGTGAGCCTGCCGCGGCGCCAGAACGGTAAATTTAATGCCGCATTCCGCTAAAATGTCCAATGTCTCTACATCAACGGCGGTTTCAGCGAGCCACATCCCTTCCGGGTATCTTTTAAACCTTCGTTCAAAATCTTTAATTCCCCACAGAATTTGAGTTCTCTTATCATGGGTGTTCGCAAGGGGCATAATAATGTGATTATACACTTGCGCAATCGCAGAGCCGTGTCCCGAAAACCGATCCCGGCTTTTTGTATCTGCATCGAGTATTGCCTGATAAATTTCAGGCGAGTTTCGCTCCATCCATGAAAGCAGCGTCGGACCAATATTAAAACTGATTTTAGAATAATTATTGATGATATCAATAATTTTCCTGTCGGTATCAAGAATGCGCGCGGCCGTATTCGGCGCATAACTCTCCGCTGTAATACGCTGATTCCAGTCATGATAGGGATATGCAGAATCCTGTAACTCTACTGCTTCAAGCCACGGATTTTCCCTGGGGGGCTGATAAAAATGCCCGTGAATACAAATATACCGGTTCATGTATGGTACCTCGCTTTCTATTACAGAATTTTAGCAGCGTGCTGCTTAGATTCTGTTATACCGCTGCCGTTTTTTCGCACACTTAACGAGAAGCGGTATAAAGGATAAATGAAAAAGGGTTAATATCTATTTTTTGCCCGCTTTCAATGATTTCCGGAGCACGACTGCCCGGCCCTGACCATTTTGTATCGGATGAATCAATAATCTTTACTCCCTTAGCCCCATCCACAACCAGACAAAACGTGTTCGTATCGCTTTTGAAGTTCATGATACAATATATCTTATCAGCAGCATCGCCGCGCTCCATAACAATGAGTTTCTTCGCCTCATCGCCCCATACTTTAAGCATCTTTTTGTCTACACGATGCAACGCCGGAATTTCTTTTCTCCATTGTATGATCTGTCGATAGAAATCAAACATGCTTTTATGTTTTCCGTCCGCTCTGGCATCCCATCCTAATCGTGCTTTTTTGAATGTTTTCTCACTCTGCGGATCAGAAGGTTCTTCAAGCCAGCCAAAAGAACGGAACTCTTCTTTTCTCCCCTTCCTCACGGCTTCGACTAAACAGGGATCAGAATGGCTCACGAAATAAAGGAAGGGGGCATCTGCTGCCCACTCTTCCCCCATGAAAAGCATGGGGATATAGGGTGAACAAAAAAGAATGCCGGCCGCCAGTTTCGCCGCTTCAAACGAAACGAGATGGCACAGCCTGTCTCCGCGCATTCTATTTCCTACTTGATCATGATTTTGCGTTGCAATGACAAACTGATGAGCAGGGATATGGTGCGATAGGCTGCCATGATACCGTTTGCGATAGGGAGAATATTTCCATGAGTACACAAATCCTTCCTGTAATGCGGTAACTAAATCATTTATGGTTCCAAAGTCTTCATAATAACCGCTTTTCTCTCCGGTTAACACGGCGTGCACTGCATGATGAAAATCATCGGACCACTGAGCATCTATTCCATACCCGCCCTTTTCACTTTCATTGATTACCTGCACATCATTTAGATCACTCTCAGCAATAAGATACAATTTTTTGCCGATCTCCTTTGAAAGTGTATCAACCTCTTCAGCCAATTCCCGTAGAATATGCTTCGCACTCATATCAAAAATACCGTGGATCGCATCAATCCGCAACCCGTCAATATGATATTCACGAAACCAATACAGCGCGTTTTGAATAAAATAGTCGCGCACGCCATAACTATACGCATCATCAAAATTAATCGCCGCACCCCACGGCGTTTTATATTTCTGGGTGAAGTACGGCCCGTACTCACTCAGATAATTTCCTTCAGGCCCTACATGGTTATACACAACATCCAAAATAACGGCGATTCCTTTTTGGTGACATTCATCAACCAGTTGTTTTAAACCGTCGGGCCCTCCATATGAATTTTGAACAGCAAAAGGATACACACCGTCATATCCCCAGTTTCTTTCACCGGGAAATTGTGCAACGGGCATAAGCTCAATAGTATTTATTCCAAGAGTCAGCAAATGCTCTATTTTTGAAATTATAGCGGCGAATGTTCCATCGACAGTAAAAGTACCGGTATGTAATTCATATATAATCATTTTTTCAAGAGGAACCCCATGCCATGCACCATCACTCCAGGTGAATGATTGGTGGCTAATGACCTGAGAAGGGCTATGCACGCCATCAGGTTGGAAGAAAGAGGCGGGGTCAGGACGTTCGGTCGTATTGTTTAGATAATAACAATATCGAGTACCGGGAAAAACATCCTTAACAAAAGCTGTCCAATATCCATAATCGTCCTTGTGTAACGGAAAGGTTTTTTCTTTCGGGGACGTAATATGTAAGGTTATATTGTCTAAAACTGGCGCCCAGACCCTAAATGAACACGCTCCATTTCCCTGATAATATGCGCCAACTCCATTTGCTTGCATAACACTATTCTCAATTGCATGTTTTTTTAAAGATAATGATCCCTAAAGGCGGTAATGTTAAAGACAGTGAATTGTACCGGCCATGTGAAGCTACGGGTGAGGTTTCAGCGCCCTGAAAATTTCCCTGTCCGCCCCCTCCGTATCGTTTCGCATCGCTATTAAGCACCTCTTTCCAAAATCCATCTGCCGGCACGCCTACTCTATAATTTAACCGCGGCACCGGTGAAAAATTCCCGGCGATCAAAAACAGGTCTTTTGTCGTTTTCGCTTTTCTGATAAAAATCACGACACTTCTGTCACAGTCATTACAATCAACCCATTCAAATCCTTCGCGTTCACAATCCAATTCATGCAACGCTTTTTCTTCCTTGTAAAGATGATTGAGGTCACGAACCCATGTTTGAATCTCTTTATGTTGCGCGTAATCAAGAAGATGCCAGTCGAGACTTTTGTCATGATTCCATTCATCCCACTGGCCAAATTCTCCTCCCATAAACAACAACTTCTTAGCCGGATGCATGTACATACAGCCAAAGAGTAATCGTACGTTTGCCCGCTTCTGCCAATCGTCACCGGGCATTTTCGCTAAGAGCGACCCTTTTCCATAGACCACTTCATCGTGGGAAAGGGGCAGCATAAAGTTTTCAAAAAATGCATACCATATACTAAACGTGAGCTGGTTATGATGATACTTTCTATGCACAGGCTCCTTAGCAAAATAATCGAGGATGTCATGCATCCACCCCATATTCCACTTAAGCCCGAATCCAAGGCCGCCTAAGTAATTCGGCCGCGATACCATAGGCCATGATGTTGATTCTTCAGCTATCGTTTGTACATCCGGAAAATCTTTATACACTCCCTCATTAAACTGTTTCAGGAAGCGAATCGCTTCCACGTTCTCGCGGCCGCCGAATTCATTCGGAATCCATTCCCCTTCCTTACGCGAATAATCTAAATAGAGCATCGACGCAACTGCATCGACGCGCAGTCCGTCAACATGGTATTTATCGAGCCAAAATATGGCATTACTGATCAAAAAATTGCGTACTTCGTTGCGTCCAAAATTAAAAATATCACTTTTCCAATCGGGATGAAACCCTTGGCGCGGATCTTCGTGTTCATACAGATGTGTACCGTCAAAAAAACACAGGCCATGTTCGTCAGTCGGAAAATGTGACGGCACCCAGTCTAAAATAACGCCGATGCCGTGCTGGTGAAGGTAATCAATGATATACATAAAATCCTGAGGCGTGCCGTAACGGCTTGTCGGTGCAAAATACCCCACCGTTTGATAGCCCCACGATCCGTAGAACGGGTGTTCCATAACAGGAAGAAACTCAACGTGGGTAAATCCCATATGCCGTATATAGTCGGTCAATTCCGGCGCTAATTCTCTATAGGTAAGAAATCGATTGTCTTCAGGCGCGCGCCGCCATGAACCGAGATGCATTTCATACACCGACAGGGGGGCTTGTAAGCTATTCGTTCCTTTCCTATTCTTCATCCATTCTTCATCGTGCCATGTATATGATAAATCCCATACACGCGAAGCGGTATGCGGTGACAGTTCCCAAGAAAAAGCAACGGGATCCCCTTTATCAACCTCGTATTTTTCGTATTGTGACACAATATGGTACTTATACAGCTGCCCCTCGCTAATATCGGGCAAAAATCCTTCCCAAATGCCGGACCCATCCCAGCGCACACTGAGAGGATGCGCATTGTTATTCCATCCATTGAAATCCCCGATAACGGAAACAGCCTTTGCACTGGGGGCCCACACGGCAAAATACACCCCTTCAATGCCGTCACGAGACATCCGGTGTGAACCCAACTTACGGTAGATACGGAAATGATTTCCCTCTTTGAAAAGATGAATGTCATACTCAGTTAAACACGGATTTTCCCATTGAGGTTTCAAAGGGGCACTTTTTTCGCTCCGTTCATCAACTGATCTTTTGCGGGCTTTCTGTATTTTCTTTATCCGTTTTGCCACGTGTTCAGCCTCTTTCTCTTTCTTATACGTAATCTTTCATTATCTGCTGCAGCCCCTTCACCGGCACAATGAGCCATTCAGGACGATTATTGATTTCATATCCGACCTCATACATAGCCTTGTGAATGAGAAACGTTTTAAGCAAAACATCAATTTCATCTTTATCCTTTGGCACAAACGGGCTCTCGCGGGCAGTATCCAAATATGAATGTAAAAAGACGCCGCTCACACAGGTATACCACGGCTCAGCCCATTGCTGCAAGAGCGGGATATCACGCAACCGCATCGTCGACCGTAAAAATAATATACTATACGCAGCGTAATGAAATGAGCGGATCATACCCGCGACATCACGAAATGGTGAATATTTGAGTCGCCGCTCACTGAGTGGACGGGACGGTTCTCCTTCAAAGTCAATAATGACAAAATCATTGCCCGTATAAAGCACTTGCCCCAGATGATAATCACCATGAATTCTTATTTTCATCGTTTTTATTTTCTTTTTCAAAAAAGTCTTAAGAAACGCGGACAGTGTCTTTTCCTGCGCAACAACATCCTCCATCTGCGGCCGTACCGTCTTGGGTATTTTTTTTAAGCTCCGGCTCAAGAGCTGCATGGTCTTATGGATTTGACTTTCAACAGACTGGTAGACAGACCGTTGATATAAAACCGAAAATGTTTCTGGCTTAAAATCCTCGCTATCTGTTATAGATGCAAGAGCCATGTGCAGTTCAGCCGTCCTTTTACCCAACAACGTAACCATCTCCAAAAAAAGTTCGCCGATGTTCTCCCTCATGATCGTAGGTATATTTGCAATAGTTATGTCACTGAGACTCAACGGGAGTGTTGGCAGCGTGCTCCCTTCCGCCTTCTGGGACAAAACCTGTTCATAATATATTTTTACAAAATCTTGGGTGTACCGCCATCCATCCCCAACGTTGTCTACAAATTCTTGCATAAGCCCAACGGTCGAGCGACTACCGCCCGTACCAACGTATTCTAGTGATCCCAGATACGGGGCAATATGGGAAAAAGATGTTTTTTCGGTCAACGCGCGCGTTAGTTCAAAATCAGGATTTATGCCTTCTTCAAGATGCCGGTACAGCTTCAATATTCCTTTTTTATTATAAATAATTGACGTATTGCTCTGCTCTCCCTTAAGAACGTGAGATCCTATGACCCCTTTTTCTTGCTGAAACCGGTTTTGCAACTGTTTCCCCGAAGAACCCGCCATATGCCCACGCAGCCCCTTAGTCCTTCGCCGGCTTTTTATGTGCATAAAAAGAGATTCCTGAAACGCACTATCATAGACACTATCAAACAGCACGCCACGCCACCGTTCACCCCCCGTTACATGGGCAATAATGCTCTGTGGAAATTCATCTTGTATGTGTTGCGCATGATCTTCAGAACAAAATGATACCGGTAACACATAGACATCAGAAACCCCGTCATGGAATCGAACGTCTAAGAAAAGTACGTACGCCATCGATGAATCTTTCGCTACGGGAATGAATTCTACAATCTTTACACTGCGAATCTTGCGCGCTTTCCCACCAAACCATCGGCTCCGCATAAGAAAGGCCGCCAATACGACCGACTCTAGTTTCTCTCTGTTTTTTCCCTTAAAAACATCATACCATTCACCGGAGACGGATATTTCAGAGATGCTCTTTTCAGTTTTTTCACCATCCTCTTCTTTTATTTTTTTCAGATAAAGCCAGAAATGAGTATACGGCCCCAATGTTATAGTGTATGGTGTTTTTCGGATTACCGGAAACTGATTTTCACTAAAGACTTCTTCAGGAACATATCCTGTATATGCAGAAAGGTTCAGTGTGACAACTTGAGAAAAACGCGAAATGTTGGCAACAACGAGTATTATTTCATCTTCGTACGCACGGATAAAGGTGAGTACTTTTGCATTATCTGAAGGGAGCATTTCAAGACGTCCGCGGCTAAAAGCGCGGAAACGTTTCCGCATTGAAATCACACGCTTCATCCACCACAAAAATGAAGACATGTTCCGTTCCTGGCTTTCTATATTGATAGATTCGTAGTGGTAATCAGGATCGATTATAACGGGCAGGTATAATTGTTGAGGATTCGCCCGTGAAAAACCGGCATTTCTGTCAGAACTCCACTGTATGGGTGACCGTACCCCATTTCTATCACCTAAATAATAATTATCACCCATACCGATTTCATCACCGTAATAAAGAACGGGAGTGCCCGGCAATGAAAAAAGAAGTATATTCATCAATTCGATTTTACGTACGTTATTACCGAGAAGCGGCGCGAGACGCCTCCGTATGCCGACATTGATTTTTGCCCGCGGATCACTCGCGTAAAATCGATACATGTAGTCACGTTCTTCGTCGGTCACCATCTCAAGGGTAAGTTCATCATGGTTACGTAAAAACATCGCCCATTGACATATATCAGGGATCGCCGGAGTTGATTTAAAAATATCAATAATAGGAAAATTATCTTCCATCTGTACAGCCATAAACATGCGCGGCATAAGTGGAAAATGAAATGCCATATGGCATTCGTTACCCGTGCCAAAATAGGCCGCCGCATCTTCGGGCCATTGATTCGCTTCTGCAAGAAGCATTTTATCTTTATAGGTGCTGTCAACATGCGCCCGCAATTTTTTCAAGAATCCATGCGTTTCAGGAAGATTTTCACAATTGGTACCCTCCTGTTCAAAAAGATACGGGACCGCATCAAGACGCAATCCATCGACCCCCATATCAAACCAGAAATCAACGACACGCAAGAGTTCTTGCTGAACGACCGGATCGTCAAAATTCAAATCGGGCTGGTGCGAATAAAAACGATGCCAATAGTAGGCATGCGCAACCGCATCCCATGACCAGTTTGACTGTTCAAAATCCTTAAAGATAATCCGGGCATCCGCATATTTCTCCGGCGAATCACTCCATACATAACGGTTCCGAAGCGTTGTTCCCGGCTTTGCGCGACGTGCTTTCTGAAACCACTGGTGCTCGCTTGATGTGTGGTTGAGAACTAACTCCGTGATGACGCGTATGCCCCGCTCATGTGCCGCTTGTACAAAATCTTTAAAATCTTTTAGTGTGCCATAGTCAGGATGCACTTTACAATAATCGGCGATATCATAACCGTCATCTTTTAACGGTGAAGGATAAAATGGCAATAACCACAACGCCGTGACACCGAGTCCCTCGAGATAATCAAGTTTTCCGATGAGCCCCCTAAAATCACCAATGCCATCGTTGTTGCTATCAAAAAACGCACGTACGTGCAGTTCATAAATTATGGCATCTTTATACCACAAGGGATCTACTTCAAAATATTTTTTGGGCACGGCAGTACGCTCCTTTTTTATAAATAATAATCAAAGTCTACTTCTCGTTTAAGACGACGGTGCACACGCAAAATATGCGCGGGCATGGCAAAAGGATTTAACTCAACATAACTTCGCTCACCATGCCAAATATATTTATCATTGCTCAGCATATCGTAAACAAGGTACGGTTGAGCGGGATCGAGCCCTAATGCTTTAAGCGGTACGTGCACCCACCCTGATTGCGTGTGATACGGGTCAAGATTGACCACGATGAGTACAATATTCGATAGATCATCGGTCGCTTTGACGTAAAAAAGAATAGAATCATTATCAACGTCATAGAACTTCACATTCCCTGTCATGTGGAGTGCCGGATTGTCCCTTCGAATCTGGTTCACCCTGCTTATAAGATCAACAAGATTTCCTTCTTTGTGCCGATCCCAATGGCGGACCTCATATTTCTCAGAGTTACGATATTCCTCTCTATCAGATAATGCCGCGTCTACACACAACTCAAAGGGAGGACCATAAATACCATAATTCGATGATAAGGTCGCCGCAAGAATAAAGCGGATCATAAATCCCGCTCTTTCTCCATACTGCAAAAATTCAGGTAAAATATCGGGTGTGTTCGGCCAAAAATTAGGTCTGAAATATTCACACACGTCACTCTGTGTTAATGCCGTACAATACTCGATTAATTCTTTTTTCGTATTTCTCCACGTAAAATAGGTATATGACTGCGAAAAACCGCTTTTCGCAAGACGATACATCACTTTCGGCCGTGTAAAAGCTTCTGAGAGGAAAATAGTATCGGGGTAATCTTTTTTTATCTCACCAATAAGCCAATCCCAGAAAAGAAATGGTTTTGTATGGGGGTTATCGACTCTGAAAATGCGAATTCTTTTACCTATCCAAAAAAGAATGATCTTCTTTAGCTCATTCCACAACGAGTTCCATTCTTCTGTTTCAAAATTAAAAGGGACTATATCTTCATACTTTTTAGGGGGATTTTCAGCATATTGTATTGTTCCATCCGGCCGCTTTATAAACCAGTCTGGATGGTCTTTAATATACGGGTGGTCAGGAGAACATTGATATGCAATATCGATAGCGATTTCAACATTATGACGTTTCGCTTCACGGACAAGTTTCTCAACATCTTTGACCGTTCCTAGATCAGACAACACCGCCATATGCCCACCCTCTTCAGCGCCAATCGCCCAGGGACTTCCTGGGGCAGATTGTCCGGCAGTCTGACTATTGTTTTTTCCTTTACGATTTTTCTGTCCGATTGGATGTAGAGGAGGAAGGTACAGTATATCGAATCCCATCTTTGCCAATTCCGGAATAAAATCAATACAATCCTTTAACGTACCAAAACGTGACGTATCGGGACTTGCCGAACGGGGAAACATTTCATACCACGAACTAAAACCTGCCAGACTTCTTTCCACCGCAATCAGTAACTCTTTTCCGTATCGTGTTGAAAATCTTCGTTCAGGATATGTGCTCATCAAAACAGTAAGTTCATGGCTGAGAACAACGGCAATATTCTGGACAATATTCTCATTCTTAATAAATTTTCCAAGTTCAGCAAGTCTTTGTGCGTCTTGACCGGTGGCCCGTTTCGACGCTTCTTTAATAAGGCTTACTCCAACGAGAAACTCAACTTTTAAATCCTGTCCTGCTTCATGTTTTTTTTGTATGGCTTTCTGCCAGGTCAAAAAACGATCCACCCATCCTTCTATGGTATACACATACGTTGTCATTTCTTTTATGGTAAATATCCCCTCCCACCGGTCATTGCCAAGAAATTTCATCGGGACTTCATTCCACCGTTTCTCACTCATTTTACGATATCTAAGCCTCGCAACCACCTCATCATGCCCGTCTGAGAAAACATCTGCCTGAACTTTAACCGTATCATTAACAATACGTTTAATGGGAAACTGCCCCCCATCTATTTCGGGCTTCACATTTTCGATAATGACCCTTTTCCGTCCTTCAATACTCATTTTAACTGCCTTTCTGTTAGTCATATCAATATCTCAGCACCCCTTCAGTTACGTAAGAGAATCAAGATTAGTTAGGATATTATACCATATAAAAAAAGGGCCTTGAACTTTAATTTAGATAGCTCCATTCTTACTAAAGCAAAAGCCCCACGAGCTGAGTCCGTGGGGCTCTGCCCGTAGGGTTAGTAGTTATTCTTTTAGTTCATTTGACTTTTTTTAAATTTGACGGCAAGATAACAATCTCGACTCTTCTATTTTTCTTTTTTCCCTCCGGTGTTTCATTAGATGCGACGGGACGATATTCGCCATACCCTACCCCAGACAATCTTTGGGCAGTAACGGCAGCTTCATCAACAAAATAGTGCACTACGGCGAGTGCTCGCGCAACTGAAAGTTCCCAGTTTGACTTCCAGTCGGAATATTTGATCGGATCAGAGTCAGTATGTCCTTCAACAGCGACGTTCGATGAAGCAACGTTGTTGTTAAGCACAACGGCTACTTTCTTTAACGCATCTTTTGACTCTTCTTTAATAACATCTTTTCCCGAATCGAAAAAAACTTCGGCAAGGAATGTGAGAACCAGTCCGCGGTCAGTCATTTCAAGTTTTGCCTTATATTCTTGCAATTCTTTTTCAAGGCTTGCGGCAAGCCGGGCGCGTGCTTCTTCAAGCGTTGAAATCTGCGCATCTTTTTCTTGCGTCACGGTAAGTGCTTGGTCTTTATCGGCTCGTATTGCTGCAAGCTCCCGGTCTTTTTCCTCGAGTTGTGCTCGAAGCTTTTTAATAATGTCATCTTTAATGATTCCTTCACGGACTGCATTTCCTTGATAATCGATATAGTCCTGTTTTAACCCATCATAAAGACGTCCTTTATCGTAGGTCGCACATCCAGAGGACATACAACTAATCAACAATATCCCGGCAAATAAACATACTATACTTTTCATACTATTCAACTCCTTTACTTTTTTAGTTTTTGCGATGCAATACTTTCTCACGCTTGTGTACTCAGACGCTTATGTGTAGCGTTTACCTTCTACAGCATGCCTTCTCGTTCCAATTCCTTTTCCGCTTCAACCCAATCCTCCATAGACGTTCCCTCAAGACGTCCTTTCCTCTCCCAAATCAGATACGCCCGCTCCTGTATCATTTCAGAAGCAGATCGATTGCTGCTGAACGATGTTTCCCGTTTTGCACCTTTTTTTTTCTTTACAATCCCTTTTTTCATGCGACATCCTCCTTTTACTTGCTTTGTGTGTTTTTTTTAAAATGTGTTATAGACTACTTTATTTTTTCCTTCTTTTTTCGCCTGGTACATAAGTGCATCCGCTTTCTGTATCATATCATCTAGTGACTGGTGTACCGATTCAAATGTGGCTACACCGATACTAAAGGTTATTGAAAAACCATGGTGAGCCATTGTGTCGTTTAAAGAAGTGTACACGCGCGTAATAGCCTCTCGTGCAGATATCATACCCGTTTCCGGCAATAAAACAATAAATTCGTCACCGCCCATTCTGGCAACCATATCCGTTGTCCGAAGATGGTGCTGCACCGTCCGTGCAACGAGCTGCAATAAGGTATCCCCTTTTTTGTGTCCTGAGATATCATTCACCTGTTTAAAATTATCGCAATCCACATACGCAATCGTTAATGGCCTCGTATAACGCTTACTCTTTTCGATTTCTAACGCAGCCTGTTCGTGAAAGTAAGCACTATTGGCAACATTGGTAAGAAAATCTTTACGCGCAAGTTTTTTTTCTTTCTCCAAAGACTTCAATAATTGGGAAAGTACGACAGCAACAATAAAAAAATGAACAAGCCTCATGGAAAAATTCAAATAAGGCACAATGGAATTTGAATACGTCATCCCTGAAAAAAATGTCCACGAAAATGCCCCTATGACCGATAATATAATACCGCCAACTATTCCGGAACTCCACGTTATAAGTGCTATAGGTATGAGATAAAAAAGGGAAACACCGAGCTCGTACCCGGTACAATAATCAACGATGCCGACAATACCCACCAGCACAAAACATGCGAGGGTTATAAGTTCTTTATAGTACCGTTCTCGGTCGACCGAATGGTGGGTCATACAGGTTACTCTCTACTCTGGCAACGGGTAACTGTCGTTGCGCTATTGCTAAACTATTTATTTTAAAAAAATTTACTACAACTTCTTCCCTTTTATCGTAAAATTTAGATTACCTTTGGTATATCCAACATCGATTTTTTCACCCCCACCAATTCGATCGCTGATGAGTTCTCGGGCAAGCCGCGTTTCAAGTTCTCGCTGCATAAACCGTTTCAGGGGCCGTGCGCCAAAGACCGGATCAAAACCGGACCGACCGAAATAAGAACGTGCATCATCTGATAATACCACACGCAATTTACGTTCACTCAGCCTTTTATTAAGATCAATGATACAAAGATCAACGATACGTTCTATCTCTTGAATGGTCAGCGGCTTAAACAAGACGATTTCATCAACTCTATTGAGGAATTCAGGACGAAAGTGTGATCGCAACTGTGCCATAACGTTATCACGCACCGAATCGGTGATGCTCCCCGTATCCGTTATCCCTTCGAGTAAATGCTGCGAACCGACATTACTGGTCATGATAATAATTGTATTTTTAAAATCAACCGTCCTTCCTTGAGAATCGGTCAACCGGCCATCGTCTAAAATCTGAAGTAGGACATTAAACACGTCATGATGTGCCTTCTCTATCTCATCGAAAAGAATGACGCAATATGGTTTACGGCGGACTGTTTCGGTTAATTGGCCTCCTTCTTCGTATCCCACATAGCCTGGCGGTGCGCCAATAAGACGCGCCACAGAATGCCGTTCCATGTACTCACTCATGTCTATGCGTACAATGTTTTCCTCACTGTCGAAGAGTGACTCAGCGAGGGACTTTGCAAGCTCTGTTTTTCCCACGCCGGTCGGTCCCAGAAAGATAAACGAACCGATCGGCCGTTTCGGGTCTTTAATGCCGGATCGAGCGCGCAAAACCGCACTGGCAACAAGGTCTACTGCCTCATCCTGTCCGATTACTCTTTGGTGCAGCACCGTCTCAAGATGCATGAGCCGTTCTTTCTCCCCTTGAACTAACCGCGAAAGAGGAATATGTGTCCATAGGGATATTACTTCAGCTATTTCCGCCTCGGTGACCTCCTCACGTAGAAGTGCCTGGCTTTCTTTTTTCTCGCCCTGCATTTCTATTTTTTTTAATTTATTTTCTAATTCGGGTAATCTGCCATGGCGCAACTCAGCCATTTTCTCCAAATCATAACCCCGTTCTGCCACCTCAAGCTGTTGTCTTACCCTCTCAATCTCTTCCCGTAACTGACGGGATTTTTGAATCCCCTGCTTTTCGTTCTCCCACTGAACGGTCAGCGCCCGCTGTTTTTCTTTCATATTTGCTAGCTCTTTCTGCAGAACCTGAAGACGATCGCTGCTTGCCTTATCTTTCTCCTTCTTTAAAGCCGCTTCCTCAATTTCAAGTTGCATAACACGCCGCCTTACCTCGTCAAGTTCAGTCGGCATCGAATCTATTTCTGTGCGAATGAGGGCACACGCTTCATCGACCAGGTCGATTGCCTTATCCGGCAAAAAACGATCTGAAATGTAGCGATTTGACAACACCGCAGCAGAAACCAATGCATTATCCTGTATCCGAATACCGTGATGCACTTCAAATCGTTCCCGCAACCCGCGCAGTATCGAAATCGTATCTTCCACGCTCGGTGGTTTAATCAATACCGGTTGAAAACGCCTTTCTAATGCCGCATCTTTTTCTATATACCGACGGTATTCATCAAGTGTCGTTGCACCAATACAGTGAAGTTCTCCCCGCGCAAGCATCGGTTTTAACATATTGCCCGCATCAATGGCCCCTTCAGCCTTTCCTGCCCCCACAATGGTATGTAATTCATCAATAAAAAGGATAATTCGCCCGTTACTTTTTTTTATTTCCTGGAGCACCGCTTTAAGGCGTTCTTCAAATTCACCCCTAAATTTCGCACCGGCAACAAGTGCACCCATATCAAGGGCAAAAACCGATTTGTTCTTTAATCCTTCAGGGACATCTCCCCGTACTATTCTCTGCGCGAGCCCTTCAACGATAGCGGTCTTGCCAACGCCCGGTTCTCCTATTAAAACGGGATTGTTCTTCGTTTTTCTTGAAAGAATACGAATGACTCTGCGAATCTCTCCATCCCGGCCGATAACCGGATCGAGTTTTCCACGTTCTGCTTCTTTGACCAAATCACGCCCATATTTCTCAAGAGCTTCATACGTCCCTTCCGGGTCCGCGCTCGTCACTCTCTGATTACCGCGTATTTTTGATAATTCGTTAAGAAATTGGTCGCGCGTGATATCAAATTTTTTAAACAGAGATCCCGCAGCCGTCGATTCCCCTTCATCAATAAGCGCCAAAATCAAGTGTTCAACGGAGGTGTATTCATCTTTCAGTCTCTTCGCTTCCTCGTGCGCTTTTATCAATAGCGCATTGAGTCTTTGCGTTACATATATCTTGCCTGGTTCAATCCCCGGTCCTGATAGCCTTGCGCGTTTGTGTAACTGCGCTTCAAGGGCATCCCGAAATGAACCGGCCGAGGCATTAAGCTTATGTAATAACCGTGGAAAAATACCATCAGGTTGGTCAATCAAGGCAAGAAGTAAATGCTCGCCATCAACCTCCACATGCCCGTATTCTATAGCCTTTGCCTGTGCTTGTGTGATCGCTTCCTGAGATTTAATGGTAAATTTATTTAAATCCATAGCCGAACTCCTTTACATCGCTCTTATACACCCTTTCACAGGCTAGACGCGTTCAAATCTGTTCAAACGCCGTTTTCTGTTTCCGGTTCGAATAGACCAATGCCACTAGCGTACTATAGCATCCCCGAAGAGGCAGTAGTATACTGTATTTTTCTGATTTTTCCAATTCATTTTTAGGATTGAGCTTAACCCACAAAAAGGCTTTTGGTTGAAAAATGAGGATCGGTCGTTAAATTAACGCCGAGTTTTCTGAGGCCGGCATCATCGCCTGGTGTTGGAATATGGGTGATATGGACCTCACACCCTTTGAGCTCTTGTAACTTTTCCATAGCTAACTCTGAGGTCGGATTCGTTGCTGCACTAATGCTCAGCGCAATCAATGCTTCCTCTAAATCCAAACTCACGGTCTTTGCATTTAATATATTTTCTTTCAGATTTCGTATCGATTCAATAATGTTTGGTGACAAGAGATGCAGTTTATCAGGAATGTCCGCGAGTTTTTTTATTGCATTCATAATAAGGCTTGATGCGGTATGCATAAGTGGTGAATTTTTTCCGGTAACAATAGTGCCATCCTTCAATTCTATTGCAGCACCACAGAAAATTCCTTCATTCCCCTTTCCGTTTTCTTCCGCTTCCTGAGCATTTCGCCGCGCAGGCTCAACAACGATCCGGTCAGTCGGTTTCATACCGATCTCATCCATAATAAGTTTCGCACGATCAACCGTATCTTTATCGACAAAACCAAGCGCATATTCACACTGATACCGAAACCATCGTCTGATGATTTCCTGCTTTGCCGCTTCTTGTACAACCGTATCGTCAACGATGCCAAAACCAGCACGATTGACCCCCATATCGGTCGGAGACTGATAACACGATTCAGCCTGTGCGATCTTTTCCAAGATTCTCTTCAACACCGGAAATACTTCTACATCGCGATTATAATTAATAGACTTTTTATTATACTTTTCTAAATGAAAAGGATCGATCTGATTAAAATCTTTTAAATCGGCTGTTGCCGCTTCATACGCAATATTGACCGGGTGCTTCAATGGGATATTCCAAATCGGAAAGGTTTCAAATTTAGCGTATCCGGCTTTAATGCCTCTTTTATTTTCATGATATAATTGTGAAAGACAGGTCGCCAGCTTACCACTTCCCGGTCCCGGTGCCGTAATAACCACGAGCGGTTTTTTGGTTTCAATGTAGTCATTTGCGCCATATCCTTCATCACTGACAATCGTTTCGACATCCGTCGGATAGCCTTTTGTAAAACGATGCGTATACACTTTTATATTACGCCGTTCTAGTTTATTCTTGAATATTTTGGCCGCCGGTTGGTTATCGTAACGTGTTACCACGACGGCTGTTACAGTAATCCCCCAGCCCTTTAGATCATCAATGAGCTTGAGTGCATCGACATCGTAGGTAATCCCAAAGTCCGCGCGTACTTTCCTTCGTTCAATATCGCCGGCATAAATACAAAGGATAATATCAGCGTTATCTTTTAGCTTTTGCAAAAGTCTCATTTTGACATTAGGGTCAAAACCGGGAAGAACGCGTGAGGCATGATAATCAAAAAGTAATTTT
>JAHJGZ010000028.1 GCA_018823795.1 Candidatus Omnitrophota bacterium | reverse complement strand
CCATGCATTCCAACATGTGGAATAATACTATTACTCAGGATAATATAAAAAAGCTTACCAGCCGTGGATTTGGTCTTATTAATCCAACGAAAGGGGCCCTTTCCGACGGGAGTAAAGGAATTGGGCATATTGCATCGCAGGAAACAATAATGGAAGCGATAAAGAAAGCGATAGATAAAAAGCCGTAAGTCATAGTGGTTAAAGCTTACTGCTCGACATAAAAAATATTCACATGACAAAACAAAAAAAAGTTGTTCTTGTTACTGCTGGTCCAACACGTGAGCATATTGATCCGGTGCGTTTCATTTCTAATCTATCGAGTGGGCGATTAGGATATGAAATTGCTATTGCAGCACACAAGAGGGGATATGAGGTCGTTCTTATTAGCGGGCCGACGCATCTAAGAGCTCCTCGAGGCGTTTGCATGGTGCCCGTCATAAGTGCCCGGCAGCTTGAGAAGGCAGTATTGCGTTTTTTTCATCAGGCAGACGTTTTGTTTATGACCAGTGCCGTATGTGATTATCGTCCGATACGACCACGACGTGAAAAGATAAAACGAAAGAGTACTATGGCGCTTTCACTGGAAGGAACGCCTGATATTTTAAAACGAATTATTCCCTATAAGAAGAAGCAAATTGTGTGCGGATTTTGCCTTGAAACGAGCAACCTTGTTTCTCGGGCACGCATGAAATTACAGAAGAAAAAATTAGATTTTATTGTTGCACATCGTTATCACAGAGGCGATAATCCGTTTGGCGATACTATGGTAAAGCCTCTTATCCTGGATAAAGAAGGAAACAGATATCAACTGCCGGCTCAAACAAAACAAGCGGTAGCACGTTATTTACTTCATTTAACAATGGGATAGGAATTATGGCAGAGAAAATTTTAAACAAAATACTTACGATGGCAAAAAGTAGTGATATCGAACTTCAGTGTTCTGCTATACTCGTACTTGGCGAACTGGGACTGAAGGATAAAAACATTACTATTCTCTTGAAACAAAAGCTGGCATCAGTCAATACTGTCATAAAGAATTTTGCATTAGATGCTGTTCGTGCAGTACCTTCAAAAGATTATGCGGAGGAGCTCCTTACCATTCTTGAACAGGGCGGGAAGGAATCGAAAAAGGCAGCTGATGTTTTATGTGCCATCCATTCAGATATCCTACCGATTTTAAAGAGCCGTTTTTCGCGATACAATGACTATTACAAAAACCTTGTTATCCCTGTTCTTATTTCACTGAATACCGCTTCAGGACGGAAATTTCTCCTTGATGCTATTTTAACCAATTCATTAGATGTTCTGAAAGCTATCTGTTTTTCATTTCGGGAAAAGATTGAAACCTTTTCCGCACAAGAAAAAAAAGCATTATTAGCACATATACGGCAGTGCATTAAAGAAGCAACTGTTCACAAGAAATATACGGCCATTACGTCATATGTTATTCTTATTGGATTTATAAATTGTCCATCGAGTAAAGGGCTCTTGCTATCTTTTGTAAAAAAGGATGGAGATGCTTATGCGCATGTCCGTCGTAACGCACTTCTTTCCCTTAAACGGCTCAACTTACGTGGTCGACATGATGATGTTGCTGAAGTCCTTTTTTCTCTCCTTGAGAATGCTGATCAATATGCAGGGAAGGATATTGTTGATGTCCTGCAGCCTATTACTTTTTCTAAAACATTCGATAAGAAGATTCAACGGTTATTGCAAAGTCAAAATCCGTATGTACGTAGTTTTGCAATCTCCTGTTTAGGACGGAATGGAGCGCGGCAAAGCGCTCAATGTTTAGTACAGTATCTCAAAGAAAAAGACACGTTGATTCGGCAGGCTGCCCAGGAAGCGCTTGGGGGAATGCCAAGTGCAGTTCCTCTTTTACTTAAAGCATTACAGACGATGTGTGTAGAAGATGAATATATGACAATCGCACATATTTTAAAAAACCATAAGGAAAAGATTACATCTGAGAGGCGCGCAAAATTATTTTCTTTCATGGAACAGCATCTCAGGAAACGACATGATGCGTATAAAATATACTACACAGTTTTAAAAACAGTAATGCCAGAATATTTATATGATAATGTCCTGAAAAAAATACGGCTGCTCAAAAACAGAAAAAAATTCAAGGAAGCCCACGCCTTCACTTCTCTTTTATCGACAGGATTGCTTTTTACTGATGAGGTGAAATACGAAGCGTCAATCATTGGTCTTAAAAATTCTAATCAAGATATTGCCTTACGGTCACGCAATAATGATACGGTGTTACAGTTGTTCGAGTACTTACTCAAATCATCAGATATTGCTCTTTTAAAACGAATAAAAAGTGAAAAAAATCTAGAAGCGCATGATCTTTTTTATGTGGGGTTTCATTTTTCAGAGAAATTGTTTGAACTTAAAGGATTTGGAGTTGCAATATTGAAATTGCTTATAAAAAAATATCCACGTTCTAAAGTCGCACCCAAAGCTAAGAAAAAGCTCGCGCAGGTTGGTGCATGAGGAAAAAAGACGATGCAATTTTGTTAAGGGACCTATGCATATAAGCTTTTTATCTTGCTATACTTGGAAGCTTTGAGTATAATAAATTTAATTTTTACGAAAACATGTTGTAATTACAATTAACGTTTTCGTATATAAAAAGGTATATGGCACCGTAGCCAAGTGGTAAGGCAGGAGTCTGCAAAACTCTTATACAGCGGTTCGAACCCGCTCGGTGCCTGAAATGTTAAGAGTGTGTTTTTAATCCTGTCGTATACATAGGATAGAGAAAATACGTAGTTGCCGGAGTGGCGGAATTGGCAGACGCAAGGGACTTAAAATCCCTCGGACGTTTACGTCTGTGCCGGTTCGAGTCCGGCCTCCGGCATACTAGATGAAGGAATAAGGCGATATGATAGACATCACAAAAATGCTAAACATAGAAAAATTTAAAAAAATAAAGAATATGCAAGATGTAAAAAAGATACTGACTGACATCGATCTTTCCGCACTACCTTTCTTTAAAACTAAGAAATTAGTAGGCATTGATTTAAGTGAAGCATTCCTCAAAATGGTCGAAATTGATTTTACGGGGGAAAAACCTGAAATTACCAATTTCGATATTATTGCTTTACCGTTTACTTTCAAAGATGCAAATAAAAAAGTATCTCATGAAAGAGTCATCTCTTTTCTTAAGGAAACGTTTGAGAAGAATAATGTTGAAGCGAAAGGTCTCGTGCAACTTATTACCGGCGGATCTGTATTTTCTCGAAAGATCCGTATTCCGAAGTTAGCGGCGCGGGAGGTAGAAAATGCCATAAAATTTGAAGCGGCTAATCAGATTCCTTTTAATCTAGACAGTTCGTATTTTGACGGGCAATTATTGCAGGAAGTAACCTTGCCTGACGGAACAAAAAATGATGAATTTTTGATTGCTGCATCAAGTAAAAAGAACGTTGACGATATGATCGAACTGTCATCAAAACTGGATATGAAACCCACGTGCGTAGGAATACCCATTTTTGCAATGTATAATTTAGCACGTGTATGCCCGCAGTTTGACACGAGCGAAAAAATTGCGGTTATCGATCTTGGTTCCCGGAGAACTAATATCCTTATCGTTGAAGATAAAAGTATTCTTTTTGCACGTGAGATACCGATCGGCGATGATAATTTTAGTGAAGCGATTCTCGGTGAGTTCGCAGGTGAGAATTGGGACTTAGCGCGCGTTGAACAAGTTAAAAAAGAAAAAGCGATTTATCAATTTGGGTTACATGATGGAGAAACTGTTGATGAAAATAACGAAATACAAATGAGAATAACTAATGTAGTGCGCCCACTCCTTGAAAGGTTATTGAATGAAATCCGTCGCTCATTTGACTATTTTAGAGAACAATTTAAAAATACTCAAGTAGAAAAAATTATACTTAGTGGCAAAGGTTGTTTAGGAGGCGGTGTTGATACCATTTTTGAAAAGATATTTAATGTGCCTATTGAATATCTTAATGTGTTTGATATCATTACGATCAAAGATACGCTCGATCGAGAAAAATTGCAGGGGTCGATATTAGATTTGGCCATTATTCTCGGTTTAGTTCTTGGAAAGGAGAAGCAGATAAATTTTCTCCCCACTGAGATTAAAGAGAAAAAAGAAAAACTCCCCCAGATAGTAATTTCGACTGGAGCGGGGATCGTTGTGGTATTCATTCTCTGTGTTGTTTTGCTTGTCGTACAGATACGGATAAGTGCTTTACGAGGGGAAATACGAGCAAGTAATGAACAAATGACCGATATTATCCCTCAAATAGAGGCATTTAATAAAAAATGTGAGATATATGGTAGTGATAAAGAGTATGTCGATACGCTTCGAGAACGTCAAATATTGCTTTCGCAAGCTTTAAAAGAAATTGCTAACATTATTCCGCAAGCGATTGCTTTTCATACCATCGATCTTGGTAAGGACGGTTGGTTAAGCGTCCGAGGATATGCGTTTGATGATCCTAACGCTGAGATAGCAAGCGGGGGGGTACTCACAGATTTTATTATTGCTATTGAAAATTCACCGTTTTTTTTACAAGCAAAGTTAGTATCGAGTGCACGTGGTAACACATTTGAAGTTCCGCATAGTGAATTTAATATTTCTTGCAAAGTAATTTCACAGAAACAAATAAAAGAGATTTAAGGTATGACTAAAATCTATCAGGAAACAATAATCATTATAGGCATTGTAGTATTTTTGTGTTTTCTTATAATAAAATTTGGTTGTATTCCCTCATCACGTGATATTAAAGTTTTAAAAAATGAATTAATCCAAAATAAAGAAAGAAATGTTCGTATACAGGAATTAACTCACAGAAAAGACTTTTTTGCTGATATGGTCAAAAAAGTAGAATTATATCACAATGAAGTAAAAGAATTACTGCCAAAACAAATTAAGTTATCCGAACTCTTCCGCGAGCTTTCAGTAATGGCTCAGGATAATCAAGTAGCATTATTGTCCACAAAGCCTATCGACGAGGTTGGCAGTAATATCATTAGTTATAGTGGACAGACGGGAACAAAGAATCAATTTAAAAAATCTAACATCGAGATTGTATTAGAATCGAATTATGACGGTCTCGGAAAATTTATTGAAGCTCTTGAAAATAATACATTAACTATCATGACCGTTAAAAATCTTAATATTGCTCTTGACGAAAAAACAAAAGATCCTTTACGACTTAAAAGTGTTTTGACTATAGAGGCGTATTATCAGGCTGGGTAAATATCAATGGACAAAAAAAAGATTCAAATAATAGTGCTTGCTGTTGGGGTGGTGATTTTGCTATTTGTAATAAGTGGCCCGAAAGGAAAACGCCAGGCCTCTCGTAAAGATACGGCAGAAAGTAGCGGCAATCCTGTTTCTCAAGTATTCAATAACTATGATCAATATATTCGATTATTGGCTGATAAAGAAATTGATGACAGTTTGGAACAAGCAATAAAAGAGAAGTTGCAGGAAGGATGGAAACGAAATCCTTTTGAGTTATTAGTACCAACAATGTTCGAAGTGGAGGAAGTTGTCGCAGCAGTTGTTGTTGCAGCAGTTGTTTTACCGGATGCACCGACCTTTACGGTGAATGGGATTATAATGGATGCGAGTGGTGGAAGTGGTTCACAGATTATGATCGATGGTGAATTATATGGAGTTGGTGATGATGTTAATGGTTGGAAACTAATAAGCCTTGAAGCAGAAAGGGCTGTTTTTAAAAATAGTGGAGTGGAGTTTATCTACCAGCGCTATAACGAGTAGATGAACTGATGGAATAGTTTAAGTGACAAAGGTTGATAGTGCTGAGTTGTTATACACAAAGTAAGGCTTGCGTAGTAAAAAGGGATAAACAGTTGTGAAAAAAAAGTGGTATCGCCCCGTTCTTTATCAAATTGCATGTATTATGCTTCGGCTTTTACACATTTTGCCACGGTTGTGGGTGTTGTTGTTTGCACGAGGTATGGGAAAGACAGCTTTTTTAGTTTTACGTGAAGAACAAAAAAAAACAATTGCACATCTGTCGTATGCTTTTGGGACAGTAAAGTCTCGAGCTGAGTTGATAAAGATAGCAAAATGTGTCTTCGAAAACCTTGCCCTCACAGCATGCGATTTTGCTCTATTTCCTAAATTAACCGCAAAGACTATTAACAATTTGGTTTCAGTTGTTAATATCGAGATAATAGATAATGTTGTCAAAAAGAATAGACAAGGCGCCATTATTCTAACTGCCCATTTAGGGAACTGGGAACTCTTAGCAGCGACACTAATGGTGCGAGGGTACAAAGGGTTTGTTTTAGCAAAGGAAATTAATTATCCCGGCTATAATGATATAATTACTCAGTTAAGAGAAAGCCAGGGAGTGTATAGCTGTTATCGTGGTCGATTTTTTCGAGAAATTCTTAAACGATTGAAGGCGGGGGAATCTGTTGGGGTACTTCCGGATCAAGATATCAGTGATGTAGAAGGGATATTTATTAATTTTTTTGGAAAGCCGGCATATACGCCAACTGGTCCTGCGAGATTAGCATTTGCGGCACACGTTCCGATAGTGGTTGCTTTCATGATTAGGGAGCATAATGCATATCGTTTGATTATTGACCGCAGTATAGAGCCGATAGTATTTGAGGGCGAAAATAAGACTTCAGCAGTGGAAAGAATAACACGAGAATGGTCTCAAGTCGTCGAACAATACATTATGCAGTATCCAGAACAATGGGCGTGGATGCATAATCGGTGGAAAACGAAAGAAAAAACGGTACGTAATGGGGAATAAACGTATTATGTTGCTTATTCATTGCGGTGTGTGAGGGGCACCCGGTATGATCAAACGTTTTATATTGATAGGATTCTTGTTAGCTTTTTTTTATATTTTATTTCTTTCTATGCAGCTTAACATGAGTCAAAAACCGGTCGTATCGTCAATGGCTCCTTCTGAACAGCCAAAAGATGTGGCAGAAGTTTCCTCCCAGAAAGTATATAGTTTTTCTTTTTCAAAATATACGACCGAAGGACACAGGGAACTAGAAATTGAGGGGGATTCTGCTAACATCTTTGCAAAAGTAGTCCAGTTAAGTAATGTAATTGCCAAAGCGTATGCAAATGAAAAACCGATTACGATAACTGCAGACAAGGGGGTATTTGATAAGTCAACGTCATATATTCATTTGAAAGAAAACGTTGTGGCTACGAGTGAAGAAGGGACGACCTTGCATTCTGATTCTTTAGATATTGATACCAACAAGAAAGTTCTTTCTACGGAAGATCAGGCACGGGTTGAGAAAGATAACATCAAGCTGGAAGGTAGGGGGGTGCGTGGTGATTCTGATTTAAAAAAGGTGGCATTTAAGAAAAATGTTACGGTTGTCATTAGCAGTGAGGATGTAAATGTTTCACCAACCATCATTACGTGTGACGGTCCCCTTGAAGTCGATTATGTGAATAATGTGGCTCATTTTCAAACTAATGTTGTTGCAACTGATGAACGAGGAACACTTACCGCTGATTATATGGATGTTTTTTATGATAAAACATCCCGCCGCGTTTATAAAATTATAGCTCGTAATAATGTAATAATTGAACAAGAAGGAAATGTTACCTATAGTGATTCTGTTGTTTATTTGGCAAAAGACGGCCGTGTTATTTTAGGAGGAGATCCAGAAGCTGACTATTATCCTGAGTCCGAGCCATTTAAAGATGACAAGAACGATAGTGACGGGTATTTGCTTCTTGAATCTTCTTTGAATGCTGAATCAGAAGATACGTAAAGAGAATATATATGAATCTTATAGAGGTAAAAGAATTATATAAATATTATAAAGGACGGTGTGTTGTTAATGGTGTTTCTGTCCACATAAAACGGGGTGAAATCGTGGGGCTCCTGGGACCGAATGGTGCAGGGAAGACGACGTCTTTTTATATGATAATGGGAATCATTCGTCCCGATAAAGGGAATATTTATTTTCAAGGAGAAGAGGTGACAAACCTTCCCATGTTTAAACGAGCGCGTTTAGGGATTGGCTATCTTTCACAGGAACCTTCGATATTTAGAAAATTATCGGTAGAAGATAATATTCGAGCAGTATTGGAAACATTGAATCTTTCAAAAAGAGAGAGGACTATTCGTCTTAAAAAATTATTAAATGATTTGGATATAGCATACCTAGCAAAAAATAAGGCGTATACGCTTTCTGGCGGAGAGAGAAGGCGATTGGAGATAACTCGTGCGTTGGCAACAAACCCTTCTTTAATCTTATTAGATGAGCCTTTTAGTGGCGTTGATCCTATCGCAGTTTTAGAGGTGCAACAGATTTTAATGAGATTAAAAAAACAGGGATTGAGCATTCTCCTTACCGATCACAATGTGCGAGAGACATTGTCGGTTACCGACCGGTCATATTTAATGGCTGAGGGGAAAATTTTAATTTCGGGCACATCAGAAGTTCTTGCAACGGACGAAAAAGCGAAAGAAATTTATTTAGGAGAAAAATTTACACTTGCATGAAGGCACTCTTTACATTCGCTTTACAGGCGATGTAAAGAGTGTATCTGAATGCACCCCCACACCAATTACCAATTGTGTGAGGGAGATTTAAGCAAAATTTAAATTATTTGAAATAATTGGTGTGGGGGTTAATTCGCTTAAACAACTTATGCTTCTTTCAGTCGCATAAGTTGTAAGCTCATTAAGAGGGGGAATATGAGGCTACGTGATATTTTAAAAAAAGACGCTATTGTGGCAAATTTAAAGTCTTCTACGAAGGAAGAGGTGCTCAAAGAGCTCGTCGATAATTTAGGCGATGACATCAGAGATAAGAAAAAAATCGTTAAAATTTTGATTGAAAGAGAAAATATGGGGTCGACGGGGTTAGGTCAAGGAATAGCAGTTCCTCATGGTAAAACTGATGATATCGATAAAATTATTGCGACGATAGGAATGAGCAAGCAAGGGATTGAGTTTAATTCATTAGATGGTGAACCGGTATATATTTTCTTTTTATTAATAGCTTCAAAAAAATCTGCGGGGCCCCATCTTAAAGCATTAGCAAGAATTTCACGAATTTTACGAGATGCTTCTTTTTGTGGCATTTTAAAAAAAGCAAAAGATAAAGAAGAAATTTATAGGTTGATTATTAAAGAAGATGAAAAAGATCACTAAACCAACAGAACCAGAGATTATTAAGTTGCAGAGCTCTCACGTTATAACGGTTGAGATGTTCTATAAAAAGCTTCAAGAGAAGCTTAAACTAAAGCTAGTGACTCCCGGGGTCAAACTGACACGGGCAATACGATCTGCTGACATACACAGACCAGGGTTAGCATTTAGTGGTTATTATGATTATTTTGCATATGATCGGGTTCAAATCTTAGGCCAAACAGAGGTTAACTATTTTAATACGTTAAATGAGAAAACGACCCGGAAGAGTTTAAACAAATTTTTTACCTATAAAATTCCGTGTTTAATTATTTCACTAAATCAAAAGATTCCTCAGTTGCTTCTTGAGCGAGCTATAATAGCACGCGTTCCGATCTTTCGATCTCCTATGAATACCTCAAAGCTGAGTGAACAAATAACGGTTTTTCTCGAAAAACAACAGGCGCCCGAGATTAGTGTTCATGGAACATTAGTCGATGTCTATGGAGTGGGCATATTGCTCTTGGGGAAAAGCGGCGTTGGTAAATCCGAATGTGCATTAGAGTTAATAGAACGGGGCCATCGTTTGGTTGCTGATGATGTCATTGATATTAGATTAAGAGTGGGGGCACTATTGATGGGGTATAAAAGCGAAATTATTTCACATCACATGGAGATTCGTGGTTTAGGTATTATAAACATTCTTGATATCTTTGGTGTGGGGGCGGTTCGTAATCAAAAAAGAGTCACGTTAGTAGTTACCTTGGAACGGTGGAATCCGCGGCGTGAATATGAACGGCTTGGATTAGAAGAGAAGCGATATAGATTGCTCAACATCGATTTGCCGCACTTAATTATACCAGTAAGACCGGGGAGAAATATTCCGATTTTAATTGAAGTTGCTGCACTTACCCAACGAGCAAAAAAAATGGGAATTAATCCAGCGCAGGAATTCAATAAAAGACTTCTTGAAAACATGAATAAGCAGAAGGAAAAGCAGGACGATTAGAAAACATTATTATTCATATGAGGAACAATACGCTGAGTAAAAGTGAATTGTACGTATACGAGAAGGTGTTATCTCGATGAAATTTTTTAAATGGTTTTATCCAGGCATGGGCGTAAAACGATGGATTCTCTTGTGTAGTGCGGGAATCGCGATTATCGTTATTGAAGCGCTTTTTTCGATCAGACTTTTTTCGAATGTGAGTATTTTCCTTGCTTCATTTGCAACTGCTGTTCTCATATTTGGAATTTTTCTTATTATTACATCGGTTAAAAATATTTTGCGTACGTTTGTACGGGTCTTAATGCCTAAAGATGAAAGTGAATTAGTGAATATTGTATATCGAAAGCGAATGGAACGCTCTCGTGAAAGAGGCCCGCACGTGGTTGTTATTGGTGGGGGGACGGGACTAAGTGTTTTGCTGCAAGGACTTAAAAAACATACGAATAATATTACCGCAATTGTTACCGTGACTGATACGGGAGGCAGCTCCGGTCGTCTTCGTGATGAGTTTGATATGCTACCACCCGGCGATATACGAAATTGTTTAGTTGCGCTTGCTGATGCTGAGCCTTTGATGGGCAAGTTGTTTCAATATCGCTTTGAGAATGGCTCTGGTCTCAAGGGACATAATTTTGGAAATCTTTTTATTGCGGCTCTTTCTAAAATTACGGGTGATTTTGACCGTGCTATTAAGGAATCAAGTAAAGTACTTGCTATTCGAGGAAGGGTCGTTCCGTCCACGCTTGAAAAGGTGAGCCTCGTTGGTGAGTTCGAAGACGGGAAGGTGGTTGAGGGAGAAACAAACATTACTGCCGTTAAAAAAAGACTTAAGACCATTGCCATCAAACCTGAAAATTGTCGTGCAACGAAAGAGTCTCTTGAAGCATTAGAACATGCCGACCTTATCATATTGGGGCCTGGCAGTCTGTATACCAGTGTTTTACCGAACCTTTTAATTCGGGA
Organism: Candidatus Omnitrophota bacterium; assembly: GCA_018823795.1. Lineage (GTDB taxonomy): Bacteria > Omnitrophota > Omnitrophia > JAHJGZ01 > JAHJGZ01 > JAHJGZ01. Next base: position 22,745 of record JAHJGZ010000028.1, on the reverse strand, counting down.
GATTGCTGATAAAGTTGCAGCGTCGCATGCATATAAAGCGTACGTTTCCAATATTATGACACAACCGGGCGAAACTGATGATCTTACAACGTCAGGGCATCTGCATGCGATTCTTGCGCATACAAGTCAAAACATTGTTGATGAGTGTGTTGTCAATGATGGTGTTATCCCGGAAGAAATTATTAATAAATATAAGGAGCAACATTCCGATGTGGTTGTGTTGGATATTGATGTAATAAAACAACAAGGACATAATGTTATCGAAGGCGATATTGTCAAAGTGGATGATATGGTTCGCCATGATCCTGAAAAATTAGCCAAAGTTATTTTTGATCGATTCTTAGAATGGGGAATGAAAGATGAATCATAATTCAGAAGATCATAAGAGTACCGATGGATTGGTAACGAAAAAATTTGTTATAAAAAATAAATTAGGATTACACGCACGACCAGCTGCGCTTTTTGTTGAAGCGGCGAGTAGATATAAGAGTGATATTTATATACGTAAAGGAAGCAGAAGAGTGAATGGGAAATCTATCATGGGGCTCATGATGTTGGCCGCTGGTTGTGGTTCAAAGATTACTGTTGAAGTTGAAGGTGCTGATGCTCATGAAGCTATAGAGGGACTGGGAAAGATCATCACGAATAATTTTAATGAGTAAATTCGCACAGTAACTTAATATCGTTCATTCTGAACTCCATAAGTTACGTGCTCATTGAGGATAGTGTTGAGTATGAAAATGTTAAAGGGAATAGGAGTATCACCAGGTGTTGCGATAGGACCGGTCATTGTCCTTCATGCCGAGGATCTTACGGTACAGAAAAGATCTATCGATGAAAAAAATATTCCCAATGAAATTGCTCTTTTTGAAGATGCCCTTACGAAAACACGGGCAGAGCTCTTAGGTATTCGAAAGCAAATAGCAAAGGATATCGGAAGGGACCATTCTGATATTTTTACGGCGCATCTTTTAATTTTAGAAGATCGGACCCTTATCGAAGAGGTCATAGCGAGATTAAAGGAAGAAAAAGTAAATGTTGAATATGTTTTTAGTTCTATTTTGCAAAAATATATTATCGCTTTTTCTCATATTAATGATGAGTATTTAAAAGAACGTACCGCTGATATTAAAGATGTCGGTAGACGGGTTCTTGCAAATCTTCTTGGTAAGCCGCAGGAAGTGCTCAGTAGCATTACAGAGCCCACAACACTGGTTTCGCATGACTTTTCACCTTCTGAAACTGCAATGATGCGGAAAGAAAAAGTCATTGGTTTTGCCACTGATGTTGGAGGTCCGACATCTCATACGGCTATTATGGCACGGTCATTAGAGATTCCTGCTGTTGTTGGACTCGCTACCATTAGCAAGGAAATAAGTAAAGGGGATACCTTAATTATTGATGGTAATCATGGTATTGTTATCATTAATCCGGATGAAGAAACGATACAAAAATACCATGGAGAAGAAGAAAAGTTCGTTGCCTATACACACGAATTAGATAAGTTAAAAGATGTTGCTGCTATTACGACTGATAATGTGGAGATTACGTTAGCAGCTAATATAGAATCCCCCTTGGAGATACAGTCAGTTATTGCGCATGGTGCGCAGGGTATTGGGTTATATCGAACTGAATATTTTTATATGAATCGAACCGATCTTCCCACTGAAGATGAACAGTATATGGCATACCGACAGGTTGCGGAGGAAATGCTACCACATGCTGTTGTTATTAGAACATTAGACTTAGGTGGGGATAAGTTTGCATCTGCGTTGGATATGCCGCAGGAAATGAATCCTTCTCTCGGCTGGCGTGCCATACGATTTTGTTTGGAACGAGTTGATATTTTTAAGGTGCAGCTGAGGGCGATCCTGCGAGCAAGTGCCCATGGGAACTTAAAGATTATGTATCCTATGATTACCATAGTAACTGAATTGCGGAGGGCCAACGCATTAGTCGAGGAAGTTAAAGCTGAATTAAAGAGAGAAAATATTCCTTTTGATGAAGCTATCAAGATCGGTGCTATGATTGAAACACCATCGGCAGCGATTATTTCCGATTTGCTTGCTCATGAGGTCAGTTTTTTTTCCATTGGAACAAACGATCTCATTCAATATGCGTTAGCCGTTGATCGTATTAATGAAAAAATTGCCTATTTATATGATCCGGCAAGCCCTGCCATTCTTCGTCTTATAAAACAGGTTGTTGATAATGCCCATGCGCATAATATATCGGTGGGCATGTGTGGTGAAATGGGTGCTGAAGCTACTTTGACCATGTTGATTATTGGGCTCGGGGTCGATGCAATTAGCGCAAGTCCTTTTCTTGTTCCGAAGATTAAAAAGGCTATTCTTTCGGTAAGCATTGAAAAGGCGCGTGAAATAGCGAATAAATGCCTGACTTTTGCAACAGGGAGTGAAGTGAGAAACTATCTTAATGAACAGGGACAATTGTATTTTCCTGATTTGTTATAGAATACAACGGGACTATAATCTCTCATAAGAAAGGAATACTCTTAAAGGTTTATGAAGGTTGTTGTTTTATGTGCAGGCTATGCGACGCGGTTATATCCATTAACGAAAGATAGGCCAAAGCCATTATTGCATGTTGCGGATAGGCCCATTATTGAATATATTCTTATTGAAAGTAAGAAACTAAGAGAAGTTGATAGTATTTATATTGTAACGAATAGTAAATTTACACACGTATTTGAAAAATGGAAGAAAAACTTTTCATTTGCTATTCCAATTGAAATTATTAATGATCAAACAGTGAGCAATGATGATCGATTAGGTGCTATTGGCGATTTACACTATGCTATTGCTGAGAAGCATATTGATGATGATGTCTTGGTTGTAGCTGGTGATAATCTTTTTGATCTTAATATAAATAACTTTTTTTCTTTTGCTGAAACTAAGAAGCCCTATGTTACTATCGCCGCTTTTGATATTAAAGATACGGAACGTGCTAAGAGATATGGGTTGGTTGAATTAAATGACGAACAGCAGGTGATTAATTTTCGAGAAAAACCTCAACTGCCTTCGACAACCTTGGTTAGTTTAGGTTTATATTATTTTCCTCAAAATACGTTACCATTACTTAAAAAATATATGAGTGAGGGGAATAATCTTGACCAACCCGGACATTATATAACATGGCTTGCTAATACGTATAAAGTTTTTGCATATACGTTTGATGGCAGTTGGTTTGATATTGGTGATTTTGAGTCATTACAACAGGCAGACACATTTTATCGTAATAAAAAAAAATAACAAAGGAGAGAGAGGAGCAACGATGAAGAGAGATAGACACTTATTTACATCAGAGTCGGTGAGTGAAGGACATCCGGACAAAGTATGTGACCAAGTTTCTGATGCAGTGCTTGATGCAGTATTGGAACAAGACCCTTTTGGGCGTGTTGCGTGTGAAACATTGGTAACCACAGGTACCGTTGCAGTGGCAGGCGAGATCACGACTACTGCTCATATCGATATACCAGATATCGTTCGCAATACGGTGAAGTCAATTGGATACACGGACGCTCGATTTGGTTTTGACTATAAAACATGTGGTGTTCTCACCATGGTACAAAAACAGTCTCCAGATATTGCCATGGGGGTTGACACGGGCGGTGCAGGAGATCAAGGGATGATGTTTGGCTATGCGGTGAGGGAAACAGAGGAGTTTATGCCCTTGCCCATTATGCTTGCACATAAACTCCTGTTAGAATTAACGCGTTTACGGAAGGAAAATGTTTTAAAGTATTTACGTCCCGATTCAAAAAGTCAAGTTACCATTGAATATGCAGACGGCGTGCCGCGCAAGGTTGATACGATTGTTATCAGCACACAACATGCGAGTAATGTCACTCAAACGCGTATTTTTAATGATGTAAAACGATACCTTGTTCGCAAAATTGTTCCTAAAAAGTATTTGACTAAGCATACTCGACTTTTGGTGAATCCAACCGGCCGATTTGAAGTTGGAGGGCCCCATGGTGATTCAGGAGTAACGGGGCGCAAGATAATTGTTGATACCTATGGTGGCGTTGGTGCACATGGTGGTGGTGCATTTAGCGGGAAAGATCCAACAAAAGTAGATCGCAGTGCTTCATATTTTGCGCGTTATGTAGCTAAAAATGTTGTTGCCGCAGACTTGGCATATAAATGTGAATTGCAGGTTGCATATGCTATTGGTGTGGCTGAACCGGTTTCACTTATGGTTAATACCTTTGGGACGGGTAAGCTGCCGGATGAAAAATTGGTAAAAATAATTCAACGAGTGTTTGATTTTAAACCTTATAGTATTATTAATCAACTTGACCTCAGAAGACCTATCTTTCAAAAAACTGCTGCATATGGACATTTTGGTCGTGAACATGAAGGATTTATGTGGGAAGAAACAAATAAAGTGGCAGCATTAAAGCGGGAAGCGAAGAAGGTCTAGCAGAATTGTTGTTATAGATATTTGTAGGGGCACGGTATACTTGTCTGTCGGACAGGAAGGCCGTGCCCCTACGCATTAATAATTTGCTTTTTCAAAAAAACAGATTCCCCCCACCGTGAAGAGAAAACTTGCAAGCCATGCACTTACAAAGGGGAATAATATTCCAGATTTACCGAGGGCAAGGAACACTGCTGAGAAAACATGATAACTTAATACACATATTAAGCAGAGTAGAATTTTTTTAGCAAGACTTTCTCGGACATTTCCTGTACGCCCAAGGAAGGGAATCGTAATGAACATAATAACGAGACTCTGCCACGGGAAAGCTCGTTTGTGATGAAATGCTGCCAATTCATCAGTTACGCTTAACCCATTATCTTTGAGTCGTTTAATATGAGCTTCGAGTTTCTTGCTGCTGAGGAGCGTACTATCAATACTCGCCTCAATAAAATCGCGAGGTTTTTCGATAAATTCAGGGAATGATTTTGATACTGCCACTTCCGGTTCACCGACAATATGTCCTTTGGTGTCCAATTGGTAAATTGCTACATCATTTAATACCCACACACCATTAAGCCATTTTCCTCTTTGTGCCACAATCTTACGTTGAACTAAGTTCGATTCATCAAGAATATGGATTCGTATGTCTTCAAGCTGACTATTTTCTACGTCAAATCTTTTAATGAAGTATTGACGATTATGCGAAAGAAGCGCTGTATTATTTATTGTGTTAATCTTGATTTGTTGCGGCTTCATATCAATTTTTTCTTTTTTGATATTTTGGGCAATGGTTAATGTATAGGGAACCACATGCTCATCGACAAAAAAAGTAACGACGCTTAAGAGTAAGCCTAAAAAAAAGATTGGAGCAGCGATTTGAGTCATTTTTAAACCACATGCCTTCATAGCTATGATTTCTCCATGACGTTTAAAAGTAGTAAATAAATAGGTAATTCCAAGCAATGTTGCCCATGAGACAGTTTGTGCAAAAGCAAAAGGGGTAAGATAGAGGTAATATATTATGAGATCTTTTAAGGTGGTATTATTTCTAATAATTTCATCAAGGTGATCGAAAAGATCAGCGACGAGAAAAAGAAAGACTAATAGATACAGTGAAAGCAGTATCGGTATTGTTATTTCTTTTAAGATATGTTTATCAAGTATTTTCATAACGTTATATTTTTTAGCTATATAGTGCAAACCATCAATTCTACTTATGACTTACATTATATTGTCCGCGCTAACGTAAAAACCATTATTTCTGTTGCACCTGCCTGTTTTAAGACTTTTGCGCATTCATTGACGGTACTCCCCGTAGTAAAGATATCATCGACCACTAACACTTTTTTTTGATTGACTTCAGTCTTATTTCTTACACAAAAGGCCCCTTCGAGATTATGTAACCGCATTTTTTTATTTAAAATACTTTGTGGAATGCTTTGCTTTATACGTTTTAACATATTTGTTTTATGACGTAAATGAAAAAATGAACTAATGTATTTTGCTAATATCTCTGATTGATTAAAGTCTCTTTCTTTTTGTCTCCTTCGATCAAGCGGTACCGGAATAACTATTGTGTTCGTAAATAGTGCGTTATCGAGCGCGTTCAGTTTGCTGAGGATATGATTTTTAAAAATGGTAATACAGGATCTTCTTTTTTTAAATTTTATTTCGTGGAAAATTGCCTTTGTGAGTTCATCGTATTGTACAACCGAAAAACACCGTTTAAAATAAAATACTGTTGACTTGCATGGCGTACATATATCATTTTGCGTTGAAAAGCGAGCAATTTCACGGGAACACTTTTTGCATAATGGCGTATGTAATAGTTTTATTTTGTTATAACAGTTATTACAAATATGGTCTTCATTATATACAAGAAGTAATCCACAAGCAATGCACCGAGCAGGATAGACGAGATTTACGAAAGTATGTATATGGTTCTGAAATTCTTGTTGCAATAACATGACTCTATGATTTCTTTTTTTAAATATGTGCGTTATAATAACATACTATAGATACAGGAGGAAGAGAATTTCATATAAAGGAGGGTTCCTTCAGAAGAGTGTTGTTAGGCAGCCTAATGTATCCCGAATTCTAGAGGGTTTATTGACTTTATGGTAATTTTGTGGTATCTATATATCTCGTAGAGAATATTGCTAAGTCCCAAATAATCAAAGAGATATGTAACAATTTATTTTAACATTTTCAACTCAATAATTATGCGTACGATTATATCATTTTTTATTGTTATAAGTTTTTTTCTTCACTTTCCGTGTACCACCTTCGGCAAGATAGATGATATTTCCATTCCAGAGGAATATGGGAAAATTACCAATACCTATGTAGGCAGTTCAGAATACATTATTTTTCATATCAGTGATATCCATGATAATTATGAAGCTCAATATAACGTAGCACGAATCCTCAATTTCTTAAATGATTATTATGATGTTAATACTATTACCATTGAAGGCGCTGACGGTGTCATTAATGCTCAGCCGTTACAATCGTATTACAATCAATCAGTGCGAGAAAAAGTGTGCTCGTATTATATGAAAAAAGGATATTTAGGCGGCACACTCTATAATGCAATCGTTTCTTCTAATAACTTTACACTGCTTGGACTTGAAAATAAAGCGCTCTATCAAGAAAACCTTACAGTGTATCAAGAAACATTTGCCGAACGACAAACCGTTTTAGAACAAATTGCATTGATACATGAAATACTCGATAGATTTAAGGAAAAAATGTTTCAGCCTGAATTAGTACGTTTAGAAAAAAGTTACAATGATTATCACGATAATACATTGTCGCTTATGGATTATTCCAAGATGCTGGTGCGGGATTCTATGAAATTTGATATTAAGATATCTTCATATCCAAACATGTTATTGCTTAAGGAAGTCATGCGTATTGAGGAAACAATAGATTTTTCACAAATTGAAAGGGAAGAAGAGGAACTTGTTCGCTTGTTGAAAACAGCTATTGATAAAAATCTTAATGATCTGAGCTTATTGAATGCAACAATTAAGAAGTTTAAAAGTAAGGAGATTCTCGAAAATGATTATTATGGCGTTCTTTATAACCTTACTGATAAATATAAAGTTGAAGCGAAGAATTTATCTCATGTGTGGGGAGCAATTAAAAGTATTCATATTGCTCAAAAAATCGATACCATGAGATTGTACGCGGAATCACGAGCGCTGTATGTAAAATTACAAAATAGGGTCCTTGGCACATCCCCAAGCGATGAACTCAAGGAGCTGATCAATCTTTCACAAACACTTGATATGTTAACACGTATTGTATCACTTGTTGCGACCGCAGATGAAGCCGAACGGTATTTTGAAAAACATCAAGAGTTTTCTACTCCACGTTTCATTTATTTTATTCGTAAGTATGCATTATCATATGACGTATCATATCGCATTAATTCAAAAATAGTTTCTGTGGATAAAATCCATTCGCTCATAAAACGGTTTTATACACTTTCCAGAAAACGAGGCACCGTACTTGCCGAGCGGCTTCTTGATAAACTTAAACAAGGGTTATTTAAGCATGTTGTTTTTATTACGGGTAATTTCCATACACCGGATGTAGAAAGGATTTTACAGCAGAACGATATTTCCTATATAACCATCAATCCACACGTTGAACGGTTGCATCAAGATATTCCATTGAATGATGTATTATTGATGAAAAAAAATCCAGTGAATACGTATTTAGCACGTCTTGGCTTACATTTAAAGCCATGGGTTGCATTAAGCCCTTTAGATGATGATGAGACCCCACTTTACTTTCAACGTCGTTTAGGAATCGAATTTATTGCGCAGGACATATATGAGCGCATTTCTCCTTTTAAAGCAGGTCTCAGTGATAAAATAGTTACCCGCGAAATATATGAATTAGAAAAAACGCTAAAAAGTCACGATAATGACAGTTTTATATTTTCTAGCCCGCGGAGCATAATGAAGTTAAACATATTGGATAAATATTTCATTGATGTTCACATCAAAGAGAAGGATCGACTATTGCGGTTGCTTATTGAATCTCTCGATGGAAGAGAAAAATCATATGCTGGCCATGCAATAGCTACGATAGAGCCATTAAAGAATGAACAATTAGAAAGAGGGCTCTATAGTTTTAGTGAACATATTTTAAGTGCATTGAAACAGGAGTATGAGGCACAACTATTTACTTTCGACGATCAATATATTGAAGAAATAAAGCGTGAAATCAAGACAGAAGAAGATGACGTGCGACGCAAAAAAGAATTGGACATGCCAATGCTCTTTCCGCTTGGCGATGAAAAGCTGCGAAAGGGGAAAAAATACGCAGAGGAGGAAAGGCAAGAAATTAGAAAACGGCTAGATGCAATTTATTATATCGGAGAATCTTGTCAGGAAACCGAGACAGTGGCAGGGCTTAATGATCATAAAAATAATTTTTTAATCTTGAAAAAGCAACTTTCTTTTTATCCGCTTACCATGGATGATAAAAAATATGTTAGAACGATTGAAAGGCAGCTTGACGAACGTATTGACAGAGTATTAAAGCAGCTTAAGGAAGTTGACCGCCTAAAACAAAAGGAACGTGAAAAGACACGTAAGAATCGAGAACTTGATCACCATTTACAGGAAGCACAAAGCCATAAGAAAATACGCAAACAGATGGACGTGATTATGGAAAAAGTTGGTATCATAAAGAAACGGGTTGACCGTACGAATAGTTTAGTACAATTAACTGACATCGAAGCGGAGTTTAATCAACTTGTTGAAAAAATTTCTTTTAAAGACCTCAATGTTGATGATAAGATTATTTTAAAAGCATTCAAGAATTCGTGGGATATGAAGAATGATTTATTAAAAAACAAGTTTTATGAGAAATATCAAAAAACGTTCACAGATCAGTCGGAAGACGAAAAGTTTTTTATTGGCAATTTCCTAAAGCAGGTTTACACCTACAAGGAATTAGTTGAGTATACGTCACTTGCTATTGATGCCGAGTTTATATTAGACGAGTTCAAGCAATTGAAAAAGAAAGTCCCTTTTAGCGTGTTAAACGATGATGAAAAAAACTTTTATTATCGGGTACAACAATACATCGAACAAACCATTAAAGATCTTAAATCAGGTAAGAAGACAGAAGGTATATCATTGCTGAAGTCGTTTGTCGTACCGGAACATATGAGTGATATCGGTGAGGAAGGAGCGCCATCACTTAATGCTTATTTTGGAAAAATTTATCGAATCAGGAGCACTGCCCTGCTCGCAACGACAATCGACGTATTTAAAAAACTTAATGAGGAATTTAAGATAGTAGATCAGAAAATGCGAGAATTTGAACTTGAAAATAATCAAAAGGCGCTTCTTGCGGATACAGAACAGATTATTCAAGAAGGATTACGGCGTGCAATCATCAATGTAGAAAGACAAATTGAAGAAGATCGCAAAAAAAAGGAACGTGAAAACAGGCGTCAAAGAGAAGCGCTTGTTCTAGAATTGATCGGCGAGAAGCAAGAAGATAGTGAACAAAAAAGAAAGATAGCGCTTATTGAAAATAATAAGTTTGAGCGAAATTTTATTTTCGAGCGTTTACAGAAGGAAGGACATATCGTTGAAGATTTAAAGGATTATGAAAATTCATATACGTATTTTTCTAATAAGCAATTTGATTTAATTTTACTTGATGATGATATTATTGGACACACCACCGGTATCGATTTTGTCACGAAATTGAAAAGCAAAGAAGGGCAAAATGGGTTCTCTTTGCCTCCGATCATAATTCATACGAATAATTCTATTTCATGGATTCGAAATTTATTGAAGCGACGAGGTATTTTAGGTGACAAAAATGTCCATGTAATAAAAAAGCGAGATTTAGAAGAGAATATTGCTTTTATCAACAATATTGTACAAGAGTATTAATAAGATGTGAACGGAAATTATTTGAAGCACCATTTGCGATATTATTGTAATATGTTGTAAACAAACAAGTTGTAGCAACAAAAAAGATTATATACCCCCTTGACAATTGACACTTCAGAGGGTATATTTTAAGCATAACACATTTTAAAACTCTTTTAAAAATATTTAAAAAGGCAAACCCCGTTAGCAAGTTCAATATAACGGAGTTTGCGATGTTAGTAGGTAGTAGTAGCAGTAAAGTTATAACTGGAGTTGCAGTTATTCTATTATTTATAACGGGGCAAACCATAGGCGACTTTGGGACGCAAAGCCACGGGCCCACCGAGAACGGGTAGCCGGGTTGCAGAAGCTAGTATAAGCTATCTTCTATAACCCGGTTTTTTTATATTTCGATGTAGAATAAATCGGTCAATACATGCCATAACCGAAGGTGAAAACAATGAAAAAAAGCGGTGCTTTAAAAATAGTTGCAGTACTCATTGCGATATTATTTACCATAACATCTGTTAGTTGGGCGCAGCCACATAAAGTGTATACGCTCACGGTTCCAGAAGAAATAGGACAGGTGAAAGAACGGTATCAAGGCACATCAGATGAGGTGATAGTTCATATTCAAGATGCCCATACCAGTTATGAAGCGCAGAAGAATTTATGCAACATTATTGAATATTTAGTGAATGAGCGCGGGGTAAAGACTATTGCCGCTGAAGGGGCTGAAGGGACAGCCGATTTAACCACACTTCGAAAAATTCCGGTTCTTGACTCAAAACGTGCTGTTGCGCAGCATTTGATGAAAAATGGTCTGCTCACCGGGACTGAAGTAGCTCACGTGATGTCGCCAGACTATTTTCATCTTTTTGGTATTGAAGATATGGATCTTTACAACATTAATTACGAGGCATTTGTCAATACGCTGAATAAACGTGAAGACATTCTGGAACAGATTGAGCAGGTTGAAAGTATTTTAAATGATCTTAAAGTGCCACTTTATTCTGAACGGGTGGCAGTATTTGACAGTGTTGTTGACCAGTATCGATCGGGGGGTATAAACTTTTTTGAATATTGTGGTAAACTGCTTTCTAATGCCGGAGGGGTTGGCATTGACATTTCTCAGTATGTTAACTTTACCATGCTCCTTGAAGCAAAATCATGGGAAGAGCAAATCGATTTCGACAAAGTTGATGATGAACGTGATCAGGTGATTCAAATTGTTACCATGAATCTTATAGGAAGCGGTGATTCCCTGTCGCAGAAGAAACAGGATATTTTTGAACGTCATCGTCGTCAGTTTGAACAAAGTGAAAACAAAAAGGGCGTTTCCAACACCCAATTTTATACTTTGTTAAAGAATTTTGCGAGCGAGTATCGCATCGATTATGAGCAGGCGAAGAACTTTTATAATTTTGCATCATATTTGTCACTTTTTTCCCGCCTTGATAAGAGTGGGCTGCTCGGTGAATGTAAGACCTTGCAGAGGGAAATAGAAGACCGTCTTCCAGTGAAAAAGGAAGAAAAAGAATTAATCAATCTTTCTCGTCATATCCGGTTACTTAAGGATATTGTCGAACTCAAAGTCCTTCCAGAGGATGTTACCTATTATCGAAACAATAAGGAGCAGTTTTCCGCATTAGTTTTTGAATCCTTTATTAAGAAAAATACGTCGGAGAAGACTATCGGTCAGAGCATAGCACTGCTCGATGAAATTTTACCCTCTGTGGATGATTTTTATAAATTTGCAGAAGAAAGAAGTAAAGTTTTAACAGAAAAGGCTCTTGCTGAGCTTGAGCGAAGCACCGAAACCGTTTTACCTCTTGTTGCCGGAGGGTTTCATACGGATGGCATTACACAATTATTGAAAGAGAAGGGGGTTTCGTATTTGGTTATTACCCCTGCGATTGAAAAAGCTCTTGAAGATGTTCCCTACCTTGATCGGATGCTTAAAGTAAAGACCTCTTTTGAGCTTATGATAGAAGCAGCGTACAATGCTATCGTAAAGCCCGGTTTTGAGGAGGCACAAGCAGAATATAAACGACTCGTAGCTGAATACAAGGCAGCAGTGGCAACTCGTGAAAAAGCAGAATCAGAAAGTGTGCAAGCTGCAGATCTTCCTGCAGTACCTTCACCACCACCGCCATTGTCACCGGAAGCTACCATACTTACTGAATTTATTCAGGAAATGCAAGATCGGTATTTGGCATTTTTCTATCGTCAACAGCAAACAGAAGGTGAAATGGAACAGCTGACTGAGAAATTGATCCAAGAAGCGCCCGAAGCATTGACGCTTGTCGGTCTTGAATTATTCCGTGATGTTGGCGTCACTTTAGAGGACGTATCTATTGATCTGTATCGAGGGAAGGTTGCCGGCGTTACTGAGATTGAAGAAGCACAGTGGGCACAGGTTGCTTTTATCCAAAGACGAATAGTGCAAGATCCAGCAGTTGCACAACCTGTTGAAATTTATAAAATTACTTTTCTTAACGGCATGACAGAACTTGTCACGCAACCAGATTCAATTAATAACATTCAAGATGCCATTGCACATCAATCAATAACGCACATTGACATTGATCCGGTGGAGGCCTTTGCCGCGACTATTGTAAAGGCAGCGCGAAAGATCTTAGGGCCGGGTATTGATCTTAAAGAAGTGTTTGAGAAAAATCCTAAAGCTTTGGCGCAAGTGTTGTTTCCACACACTATAGACAGTTCAGCATTTTCATTGACCGGGACGACCATTTCTAATGCTGCAAAAGAAAAGGCGAAAGAGATTATTGCTACTCATGCAGATAAAACCGTTAATATGACGCAGGTATTACGCAATGCAACGCAAACCCTCAGTAGCAAAGGTGCGTTACAGAGGGCAAAAGAGGTTACTGCTGCATCCTTCAGTCATGTCATTGAGAAACAAGTAGAAAAAGTAGAGCAGGCCAAAATTAATGTTCTTGTGGCGTTAGCGACGTTGCAGTCTCTTTTGGATAGAGATTATAACCTGATACTCGAAGCTAAGGGTGTAACTGTTGAAGATCTTGAGGATCCAGAACGCACGTCAATAATCGAACAAGCAATTACGGTAAAATCAGCACTCGATAGTGATATTATTGATACTTTTTTTAAACTGGTAGATAATCCTCAGACATTTAATGCAATGGACTATGCTGGAATATCAGAAGAGACAAAAGAACCGTGGAGTGTTGTACAAAAAGCGTTAAGTAATATTCAAGATGTGATACGTATTCCTGAAGCGGAAGTCGAACAGCGGCTCATTAATGAAATAGCGCAAACAGCTCGAATAACACAAGCAAGTCTTAAACAGGCTTCTGGTGAAAAGGTACAAACATTAGCGCAAATCGTGAAACTGAACGGGGCCATTGATGCAATTAACCAACTTATTAAGCAGCAACGTCGTATTGGATTGGATATAGTACAACCCTACTTAGTGCCGCTTGAAGTGAATCCGGCGGTGGAATTAGAGCAGCTCAATCAGCAATTGGCAAATCGCATTGCGTTGGTTAACGCTATTGCAGACAATGTTTCCTCTCTGACAAAGCTGAATGCTATGGTGAGTGCAGTGAAACCGGTTATAGAAAGTCAACTGAGGGATAGAGCTTTTGAAGGAGTACAGTTTAACACTCTTCGTATGTCTTTAGGTGTCTTACGGGCGTCGTTGAGTCTGAGAATAAATGAACGTCTTGAAGCCTCAGAATTAAATGCACATGTTATTGATGCTGTGAAGAATGTAGAAGCTATTGCTAGTTCCTTCAGTACTTTTGCAAAAGCGCCACAGACGTTTGATGTTACGACAGCGCCGGCTACCATGCGACCGGCACTTAACGTTCTTAAAGAGACTGCACATAGAGCGGTCGTGAACCAGATAGCGCAAACAATACAGACGGTAGAAGCTGAAGAGACAGCCATTGCACGAGCAACTCCTAAAGTGAGCACAGTAGCTGCTGAGCCTATTCAGACAGAGACACTGCTTAGTCGTGCGAATGCAGTCGTTCAGGAGATAACGAAAGAACGGGCGCAATTACCGGCAGACAGCCTTGCGGTACGAGATGTAGATGCGTTGCGGGAGCTTTTAGAAGTAACCGTAGATGAATTGGTGACACCGGAAGAAATGGAAAAGCAGGTAGCCCAAGAATTGGTACGTATTGAAGGTATTCTCACCTTCTTTGATTTTATTGAACAACAGTTTGGTGAAACGTATCAATTGAAATTTCTTGCACCAGAGGCATTACAAGAATTTCATAAAACGACAGTTAAGACTCGTGTTGAGGGAAAAGACTATAATTTAAGCCAACTGATAATCTATCCAGATCATGAAACAAATACCGCGTATATTAATATTGCTTATGTAAACGCATTTTTAAAAGCAACTGTCCAGAGTATTGACACAGTGACGGGGCAGCCGACATTTGACGGTATTGCAATGCTAAAAGGTATTGTGAGTAAAGATCTGTATGAACTGCAAAATCCACCGGCAACAACCGAAGATGGTGTTATCATCGCAGATGTGGATGAATACCAATTAGAATCATACAATGCTGCTCAGCTCCAAGCGGGAACGTTTGCTGCTACGTCTGTTATGCAAGGTGCGGTTGATGAAGTTTCAGGTACCATCGATGTTGCAGACACATTGAAGATATACAAAGAAGTTGAGAAATTTGTCGAGCTTACCCCAAAGACGACATTAGGATTACCCCGTGGAGCATCTATACCTCAAGAAATTTCCGAAGTGGATGCACCACAGGCGAGCTCCATCCTTGTTATTCAATTAGATGATTCATTGATCCCTGATCCTCAAGAATTGCAAAAATTACACGGTGGCGCATTTCAAAATAGAGTAGTTAAAATTATGCAGAGTCAATTGATGGAAGATTTGAGGGCAACGATCTTGGCATATCCGATGG
Organism: Candidatus Omnitrophota bacterium; assembly: GCA_018823795.1. Lineage (GTDB taxonomy): Bacteria > Omnitrophota > Omnitrophia > JAHJGZ01 > JAHJGZ01 > JAHJGZ01. The sequence goes on along the minus strand of JAHJGZ010000028.1, from coordinate 7,462 downwards.
TGCATCAAAATATATACATCACGGTTGATTTTTCAGACCTTGATCTTACCACGAAGCAGAATGCTATTCTTAAACGAGTAATCGATGAAGTTATTGCGGCACCGATCAATGCTACTGTTGTCGAACACAGTTATAGACCGTTGCTTGATCATTATCTTGATCAAGATGAAACAAAAATAATTATGGGATCAAAGGTCAAGCTAGAAAAACGCATTGAAACTCTGGGGGCTGAATTGCGGGGCCAGGTGTTTGGCGTGAGCATTCAAGTTCCTGATGAAATAGCAGGAGAAGGGATTCAGACCCTTCCGCTGGCTTATATTACTACGTGTGCGTTGCCCCTTGTCGAGGCTAACCCTGAAGATATGGAAAAGGGATTCCTGAAACGGATAGAAGGGACACCCATATGGGAGATTAATCCAAATGCTATCGGTTTTGATATAAATACGCTGATAGCTGCAATAAAGAAGATTTTACAACCGATGAATGCAGAACTAACGCAACAGAGACGTGAAGCACGAACGATTTATGTAGCAGCATAATAGTTAATTGGACGCGTGATATTTTTAAGGTGAGATTGCAATGCAATCTCACCTTTTTTTGTGTACAGCGAGAAAAGGGTTGAAAAAAGTAAGAAGATAAAGGAAAATATATGAAGATATACTTTAGCGAATGAAAAGAAAATGAAGCTAAAGTATATGCCTACCTGTCTGACGGTAGGCAGGAATGTACCCAGCACCTTTTTTGATGAAATAATAAAAAGTTATTAGGTGCGATAAGGTAAATTCAATATTCAAAGATGCGAAAAAAAATTAACCGAATAGATAAAAGGTGCTGGGTTGAATTCCCGAAAATAATTTATGTTGTCTTTCAGACTCCATAAATTATGCGGTCATTTAAGGAGTATTTGGTATGAAAATAAAAATTGATAATGTTTCAAGTAAAACAATAAAACCGAAAGATAGAATAGAGAAAAGTGACATTGTGGCCCTTAAAGATGCGGTTGCAACGATACAAAATACCTTTAAAATCGAATCAAAGGACTATGCACTTCTTGTTAAGAATCTACGTGCGTGGACGAAGTCTCATGAGCAAAAGCACATAGTTAACGACGTTATCCATGTTGCAAAAGAGATTAGAGAAACATTTAAACCACAAGCCTTTGTTACCATCGGTATAGGCGGATCCGACCTTGGAGCACGTACGCTCCACGGCGCGCTTAATCATTCCCAACATAACCTTCTCTCACCAGAGGAACGAGGGGGTGCACCTGAAGTGTATTTTACTGGCGATACGTTTGATCCCTCTGAATTGTATGACATATTAGAAGCGTTAGAGAAAAGAGATCTGTTGTTGAAGACGATATACAATGTGATTTCAAAATCCGGGACGACGAGTGAGACTATTGCTGCATTTTTGACCATCAAGGATGTGTTGGAAAGAAAATTGAAGGAAAAAGGGCAAAAAAAGGAGGAATATTCTCAGTATATTGTGGCGACCACCGGCCTTACGGAAAAAAGCACACTGTTTAAGCTTAATGAAAAACAGAAGATTAAATTTAGGGGTCTGCTTCCTGTCCCTGATGGTGTTGGGGGTAGATTTTCTTTTGCCTCTCCTGTTGGCTTATTATTTCTTGCGGTAACAACCAATGTGAAACATGAAAGTATCGAACAACGGATTGCAAGTGCTATCCATGGATTACGCGATGCCGAAGCATGTGCCTATCTCGACCCTCTCAGCCCTGAAAATGTTGCTGCTAATCTAGCGATAGTAGATCTGTTGGCAGAGAAGAAACACAAGGGGACCTTGTGTTTCTATCCTTTTTCAAAAAAACTGAGATTTATCGGCGATTGGTATACACAATTAAGTACTGAATCGTTACAAGAGAAGGGCCAAGGGCAAAATGTCGTTGCGACGTGTGGCCCGACAGGCAACCATTCTATTCTGAACGGTATTATTAATGGTCCGAAAGATAAACTTATTATTTTTATTAAAGTTGATGAATACGACCGCAAAAAAGATTTTATTATCCCAAAAGGAAGTGGTATCGGAGGAGGATTAGAAGTCCTTGAAGGGAAAAAGTTTAGTTTTATTCAAAATGCATCACAACTCGGCACAGAAATTAACTTTACTGAATGTGGGGTTCCCAACGTTACTATTAGTTTACCAAAAATTGATACCTATGCGATTTGCAAATTAATGTATACATTAGAGTGTGCTGTTGCTTTTGAAGGGGAACTGCGGGATATTGGTCGATTAACGTATGAACAGGCAGGGGTCGAAGGATATAAGATAGAGACAAAGCGTATATTAAACGATGCAGCCTCTGCATAACCACAATACCCGGTTTTACCACGCCCACCGTTCACGTTCCAATTTGGCATAATAAAAGTATGGTATATGATGATCAATAATTATTCGTTATCAACGGCATGGAATTGCCTCAAACATGAAAATGGGGAGGCAGTAGTATCCGATATTAAGCAGTTAGGGTTTAAAGCGATAGAACTCAATTTTCAACTTAATGTTGATAAACTTAACGGCATTGTTGAATATGTCCGTCATAACAACATTGCCATTAGTAGTATTCACAATTATTGTCCACACCCTACAAATATTAAAGATGAAGATGCAAACCCGGATATTCCCTCACTTGCGTCCAATGAAGAAGCAATACGGCGACAAGCCGTTTCTTATACGAAGCAAACGATAGATACGGCATCAAAAGTCAATGCGGGTGTTGTTATTATTCATTCGGGGCATGTTGCTACTCAATTGCGAACAAAACAATTAATTGGTTTTTACTATAGTGTGGGGAAAGAATCGAAAACATTTCGAAAACTTTTTCATGAAGCAATTGATGATCGCGAACAAAAAGTAAAAGAACACTTTGATGCGCTGACAACAAGTTGTTCAGAATTACTTCCATTCGCACAGTCAAGAAATATACGGCTCGGCATTGAAAACCGTTTTTACCATAGAGAACTTCCGTCCCCGTCTGAGCTGAAAAAGCTTTTTCGATATTTTAATGATGATACCTTGTCCTATTGGCATGATATAGGGCATGCGTTTGTTCTTGAACAATTAGGATTTTATTCTCCCTGCTTGTACTTAGAATCTTTTCATAAAAAGATGATTGGTATTCATCTTCATGATATAATAAATCTACAAGATCATTATGCCCCCTTTCAGGGAGAGTTCGATTGGAGGATATTGCGACGATTTAATCTCGAAAAGGTAATAAAAGTTATCGAAGTTCATTCCTGCGCAACATCGGATGACATTCTTAAAGGGGTAAAACGGTTAGACACCGAAGTTTTTAGATAAGCTGTCTTAAAATAAGAAAATGGAGGTTGTGAAGCATGCCTGCAGTCAGACCCCCACGCGTGGCTGGACAGTTTTATCCAGCCAATAAAAAGACTCTTCATTCCTTTCTTAAAGAGCATATTCCATCTCATCGGCAGAAAAAAAAGGTTATTGGTGTTATTATGCCGCATGCTGGTTATATATATTCCGGAACCACCGCTGCAGTAACTATTGCACACGTAGATGTGCCTGATAGTGTCGTGCTTCTTGGTCCCAATCATACGGGGGCAGGGGAGGCATTTTCTCTCATGTCTTGCGGAACGTGGCAAATGCCTCTTGGTGATGTTGCTATTAATGAGCAATTAGCCAGCGAACTCATCGAGAGTTCTTCATATATAAAGGCTGATACAGCAGCACACCGTTTAGAACATTCGCTTGAAGTAGAACTCCCCTTTTTGTATTTTCTCAATAATAACGTTACTATAGTGCCTTTAACTATAGGTTCACATAATCTGGAACACTGTCGTGCTGTTGGGAACGCTATAGCGCAATGTCTGAGGGGGAAGAATGTGCTTATCGTTGCGTCAAGTGACATGACCCATTATGAATCTCATCAAGCGGCAGAGAAGAAAGATAAGGAGGCGATCAGCGCTATTCAACAGCTTGATGAAGATGCTTTAGCTGAGACGGTTTCTCGTCTCAATATATCAATGTGTGGTTTTATCCCCGTGTATATTTTATTGGTTGCAGCAAAGGCGCTTGGAGCAACAACCGCCCAACTTATTGACTATCGGACCAGCGGTGAAGCTTCTGGTGATTTTGACCAGGTTGTTGGTTATGCAGGAATGATCATAGAGTAGCAGAAGACAGGATGATGAAAACGTATAAGAAAATCACTTTTACTATTATCGGGATAATGGCAATCCCCTGTTTCTTGTGTCTTGCGGGGGGACAGGAAAAAGTACCAGATAATCTCGAAGAACCGGTAAATATCCAAAAAGAGAAAGAGCCAGAGATAGACGAAGTAAAACTGAAAGAATTAGTAAAAGAAAAAAAGTTGAAAGAAGCATTGATGAACGATAAGGCCAGTTTACACAAGGCAAAATATTATAAAAGAATTAACGAGGATGAATAACGATAGAAGAAAGGTAGTACTGGTATATGGATTACAGACGAAGGACATTTTTAAAAAGAGCGATAAAGTTTTTTGCTCTCATTGGAACACTTCCCTTTATACGGCCCTTTAAACATGAGCACAAAGGGGACACACTTGTGCCTCACAAGGGACGTTATTTTAAAAAATTGGCTGGTTAGAAAATATATTGTTAGGTTTTATAACGTACCGTATAAAAAAATGATAAAACGTATTATTATATTTTTACTCTTACCAAACATTGTTTTTTTTGCCGATATGGTTACTCCAGTTGCGCTTGAAGCTCAAGCTTCAATCCGTAAGGCTGCTGTTGCCGGTGCTTTTTATCCCGATAATCCTACTCAATTAAGGAAAATGATCACTCAATATCTTAAAACGGTTCCTGCCCAACATGTTGAGGGAGATCTCAAAGTGCTCATATCACCCCATGCTGGGTATATCTATTCAGGGCCTGTTGCTGCATACGGATATAAGTTGTTGAGAGGCAATAAGTTCGACATAGTCGCCGTTCTTGCTGTTTCTCACTATTATCCATTCCAGGGGGCTTCAGTATTTGATGGAACTTCCTATGAAACGCCATTAGGAAATATTCCCATCGATCAGGAAGCGGCTGCATTACTCAGAGGAGCAAGTCCGTTGATTGGTTTCCATGCTTTTGCCCATGAGAGAGAACATTCTCTTGAAGTGCAATTACCGTTTCTGCAAGTTGTTTTAGAAGACCATTTCAAATTAATTCCGATTGTTATTGGCGATACCAGCTATGAAACTGCACAGGCTGTTGCCCACGAGCTCGCAAAAATAGCTCAAACAAAAAATATCTTGGTCGTAGCGAGTACCGACCTTTCTCATTTTGAACCATATCGTAAAGCAAATCAAATGGACGAACAGACCGTCCAGGAAATAATGAGAATGTCGCCTCAAGGATTACAAAGTTTTTTTAAAGAAAAGACCGCCTCTGCCTGTGGTAAATGTCCGGTAGTAACAGCACTTATGTATGCGGATCTTATTGGCGCACGTGAAGCGACGGTGTTAAAATATGCCAATTCAGGTGATACGGCAGGTGATAAAAGTAATGTTGTTGGGTATGTATCGATAGCAATAATAAAAAAAGGGGAAAAAAATATGAAGAGAGAAAATAATGATCAAATGATTTCTCAAAAAAGTAGAGAGGAGCTCTTTTCTATTGTACGCAATTCGATCCGTGAACAATTGACAACAGGTAACGTATCAAAAATTGAGACAGCAAACCCTGAGCTCCAGCTTAAGAATGGCGTTTTTGTGACCCTCCATACGAAACAGGGATCCCTGCGCGGGTGCATTGGTAATTTCTTTTCGGATAAGCCGTTATGTACAACAGTACAGGAGATGGCACTTTCTTCTGCATTTCATGATCCTCGATTTCCACCGGTTAGTATAAAGGAACTTGATAATCTCACGGTAGAGATTTCTGTTCTTTCTCCCATGAAAAAGATTAATAATGAAAATGAAATCGAACTTGGTAAACATGGAATTTATATTAAGAAGGGATTTCGTAGTGGAACATTCTTGCCACAAGTTGCAACCGAAACCGGCTGGTCCCTGGATGAATTTCTGGGGCATTGTTCGCAAGATAAAGCAGGATTAGGGTGGGAGGGATGGAAAAATGCAGAGGTTTTTACCTATACGGCAGAAGTGTTCGGAGAGGATACATGAAGTCGTGATTTACTTTCACTCCGTTCAGTAAATCACGTGACTGAATTTATCCCCACACCAATTGTGTGAGGGGTATTTAAAAAAAATTTGAATTATTGGAAATAATTGGTGTGGGAGTTTAATTCGACCGTATGACTTACGTCAATACACTCCGAAAGTCATGGTCTCGTTAAAGGAGATTTTATATGCTTGAAAATTTAAGTGAGTATATACAGAGTGCACCATTGCTTGCATTAATCATTATCTACATTGGTGGTGTGTTGACAAGTTTTACCCCGTGTGTATTTCCGATTATTCCTATTACGATCGGGGTTCTCGGTACGCGCAATGCTTCTTCTAAAATTCATGCATTGTTGATTTCTCTTGTATATGTTTTCGGCATGGCTGTTGTGTATGCAAGCCTGGGTATGATAGCCGCTCAAACAGGGAAGCTTTTTGGCAGTGTGAGCGTGCATCCGGTCACCAATATTATTGTTGGCAATGTATGCATTATTTTTGCGCTGTCAATGCTTGATGTTATTACTATTCCATTGCCATCATTTTTAACCAGTCGACGTATTGCCTCAGGAAATACAAAGAGTATTATCAGCGTTTTTATTATGGGAGCACTTTCCGGCACTGTCATAGCGCCATGCACTGCGCCGATATTAGGAACCGTCTTAGCATTTGTCAGTTCTACCCAAAGTGTTCTCTATGGCGCACTTCTCTTGTTTGTTTTTGCTTTTGGCTTAGGGACACTGTTAATTATTATTGGGACCTTCAGTGGTATTCTTATCTCGTTGCAAAAGGGTGGGAAGTGGATGGTGCTAATCAAGAAAATACTTGGTGTGTGTATGATTTTTATTGCTGAGTATTTTTTTGTACGAGCCGGAATGATGTGGTATTAATTCTGTTGAAAATCGATACGGAGTAATAATAATACATAATAGGAAAGAGATATGAATATGAAAAAAGTAATCACAGGTTTTATCATCATCAATACAATTCTTTTTTTCTTTACCGCTGTAGGGTATGCAGTGCAAAATGAGGATTTCCTCGATTATCTTGGAAGAAAAATTTATAACACGTGTAGAGGTCGGGACCTCACTATTAGAGAAGGAGAATTTAAATTTGAGAACGGCACGTCTGTTACGGGGATACAGTGGGAATACGAACTGGAGGATGTTATAACGGTATTGCGGGAACTTTCTCGATTTGAACCGTACGGTGTTTATTTTGAAGGTGACGGAGATGGTAGATATCGGTATGTTTTTATTCAAGGAACGGGCATCATAACATGTGGAGAACATATTTTAGATATAAAACATAGGGATT
>JAHJGZ010000027.1 GCA_018823795.1 Candidatus Omnitrophota bacterium | reverse complement strand
CATCTGAGAGACGTATATGAATCAATGCAAAAACCTCAGTACGATGTTATTACCATTGGCAATCCGAATGGTAGCTGGTCATATGACGTTGAAGGTCCGGATAGACATCGTCCTGAAGAGTGCGACCCAACAGTACAATTTAATTGGGTAAATCCTGATATCCATAAAGAACTTCCCGTCATAGCAAAAGTATTTACACCAAGAGACAATAATTTTGCCATACGCATCAAAGCCAGAACAGCCATGCAATGAATCTAATGTTTGATGATCATAGTCCCCAAAAATCCCTACTATTCTCTCCGAGGCCCATTGCTTAATCCACTCGCATTGATGAATCCATCATCCTCCCTTATAAACATACCTGTCATTTTCGAGAATTACACATATTCTTGCTATAGTTAGGGGGAGAAACGAAAAACAGGTATCATTTCTCCTATCAAACAAAAGTATTTCAATAGAAAGAGTTATTCTGTGTGTGTAATTGCCCGTTCAGAAATGGTAGAAGTAATATGGATTCAAGAGGTATGCTGTATTGAACCACAACAGGACATCAATACAATCTATGCAACTGTTGCACTCGCAAATCGCACACAAACTGTACAACCTTGTTATTTTATCCTTCCCAATGCAATTCAGAAACCGATACTTCTAACTCACACAATTTCTGATGAAAACCACAGCCTATGGAAATTATGGCGAGAAATAGAAAATCAGCTCGGAATAAGAAAAATGCAACTTGATGGGAACGTCTTTCAGCTCGAATTCCTAGCGGATTCTCATAAACCGTTAAGTCCTCCACTTGAGTTTTGCATTGGAGAAAATCCGGCGTGTGATTTCAAATTCTGGCCTGATAAGAGTTATCGAAAGAAACTAGGTCACCCTCCTCCCTTTTCTCTTTATCGGATTATGAACGTTCCCTTAGGGCCCTCTGTGATAAGGTTTTCCTTTAGAGTGCATGCATCCCAATCTGGAATTGGAGAGCGACTATTTTACACCAGATGTCCTAAAATTATGAAAGGAATGTTAGAACACGAAGCGATATCGATTGTTAATCCAAAAATCAAGAAGAACTTCCTGTATTTTTTATACTATGGCAAAGAACAAACCCCACAATATGATATCGTATGTATGGGAAAGCCCACGGATGGATGGTTATACCGTATCGAAGGTCCTGATAAACATCGGCCTAAAAACTCCGATCCCGAACTACAATTCAAATGGATGAATCCCAATATTGATTATAGTCTTCCTCTCTGGGCACAAGTATTCACACCAAAAGGTGATTTCGTTATTGGCATATTTGCCTCACAGGGTAGGTGAAACTTGCTTATGTATTCCCATGATTTAAAAGGTTTCTTACTGTCTATTTCAACGCTAACTTTAGGTGGTATGAGTTTCACTATTTGGATACAAACACAATTGTTAGAGAAACTTAACGATCTTGAAAAAGAACATGTGCTTCCTGAGAAGACAGATAGAGTGAAAAACTATATAAAGATGATGAAGATAGTGCGCGACTGTCTCTTAGGGATATGTGCTCCAATTTTTTTTATCTCATCTATCTGGTTATTAATCATGTACCTCCCATAGATAGCATTAGAAATCGCTAATCACTTATTGCCCTTCTTTCACATCTTCTTTTAAATACTCCTTTAAGCCTCTTACTTTTCGTCTGCTACACACAACCAAGATTCCTATTTCAATTCAAACGACTGCTCTTCTTCCGGATAATGAACCTTAAACGCATTCCAGCTTTTCATCGTTTCGATAAACGGCAGCGATTGATCCGGTTCACCGTGGACAACAAAAACATCTCGAAGCCTTGGAGACGTCTCGCGGACTTTTTCGACATAACGAAGCAAAGCGTCTCTATCAGCATGTCCCGAAAACGAGTTTAGAATTTTCACACGAGCGCGAACCTTGTGTGTTTCTCCGAAAATATTCACCTCCGGGCGGCGCTCGGCGATTCTCCGTCCCAGCGTATGTTCCGCCTGAAAACTGACAATCAAAATCGTGTTTCTCGAGTTACCGATATTGTTCCGCAAATGATGAACGATACGGCCGCCTTCGCACATTCCGGACGCGGAAATAATTATCATCGGTTCCGTTCGACTGTTCAGAGCGATTGAGTCGGAGGTGTTTCGCGTTATCGTCAGTTGCGGGAAATTG
>JAHJGZ010000026.1 GCA_018823795.1 Candidatus Omnitrophota bacterium | reverse complement strand
GTACGCAATATTTTCAACCAATCCGTCGGCCAGTTCAGGATCACCGACAACGACTGCATTATTGTGCTCTGGCTGGCGGAGTATATAATCGATATCCTCCATTTTGGTTGAGAGATAAATATTATCCGCGGTAAGATCACCGACCTGTGTCGTTAAATTAATCGTATACTTTTTAATCCAATCGCCCGGCTCTTTGAGTTCCTCTGCTGAAAGTTCAGGAAATTCTGCCCGTGCCTCTCCGCCGCGTGATCGTGAACCGGTACCCACAACCTGTTGCAATAATATCCATACAATCCCCATTGCGATACTGCTGGCAATCCACGTAATACCATTCATGATGCTGTCAATACCAAAAAGATTCGCTTGAGTAAAACTGACAGTAGACGGAAAGAAATGTTCTACTCCAAAATATGATGCAACACAGTAACCACCAAAAAGAAGTAACGGAAGTATAATACTGGCGAGTGTACCATCATTGAATACATCAGGAGCAAGTTCATGGAGTATATTCATAAGGTCGATTTTCTCAGCTTCAACATCTAACACTCTTTTTGCACTCTTGTCATCATCATCACCGAATGGTTGAAACGAATCCGATGTTGAAACGTCTTCGATAAGCTCGTCAATCCCCACCTCTGCCAACCATTCGGTGAGAAGTTCCCGATCTCCTTCATCAAAGAGACCTTCTTCGCCGGGAATACCGTCAATAAGTGCGGTCGCCACATCATCAATAACATCAAACTCTTCTTTCCCTAACTTTCGCTCTTCGGATAAGAAACCGAGGCGCTTAATAATTAATTCTCGCACGTCGTGTTCAAACGAATCGTTCACAATCTCCTGCACATCCGGAGCATTCAGGCTTTTGTCTTTGAGTCCTTTTGATATTTCATTTAATTTTTTTATTATCTTTTTAACTTTCTCTTTTTCCTTTTCCTCCTGTTCCCGTCTTTTCTTTTCATCCTTCTCCCGTTTTTTTCGTAATTCCTCAGCGCGTCTATTCTGCTCAGCAACATACATATAATCACACGGCATTGCCATTGCCTCAAGGCCGGCCGGATCTTTCTCAAGGATGTGCTGCCATGAATCATAGTAGCCGGCACGGCGCAAAATCGTATCATTCAGGCTTCGATTCGATACGGTTGCTCGATTGTACACCTTAAAAAGATTAGTAATCGTTTCATGAAGTGTTTTTCCTGCAACGGTAAGTTTTTCTAATTCATCCGCCGTTATTGTAGCTGTGGCTACATACGGATGCACAAACTCAGGAACGTTCCGTAATTGCTGCCACCACGCTAAAAGTTCATCCGTCACTTTTGCACGGTCAAAGCCTATTACTTCCCCTTTTTTATTTTTTAGGGTAAACCATTCTGAGGTGGCAAGAACCGTTTCTAATTCTCGGAGTGACAGCGTCGTTACATCGTCTGTCTCGAATGGAATTGCCAATGTAACAAATGATCGTAACAGTATTAACCGCTTATCTGGTTGTAGATCATTAAAGATGGTATCTACAATTTTTTGAAAGAGTGGTGGATTGTATTTGCGCAGGTGAGCGGTAACCATGTGCCCTTTGACTTCGTGATAGAGCACTGCTCGTTCCTCAGAAGACTTTTCCTCAATTGCTTCATCAATAGCAACGGTACCATCCTGATCCAAAAGCCCACGGACTGAGATAGCCTTCACCGAAGGCCTCCTCACCCGTTTGTGCGGAAGGTCTTGATACTGACGAGCGGCAGGGCGCGGTGTTCTGAAAACAACGTCGATAGGTCGCTTAATCCCCGCATTATTGAGTAGTGTTATATCTTGAGGAAAAACAATAAATATTTTATCACGCTCTATTGAGCGCGGCGTAAACGCAAAGCATTCCGGAATATCTTTTTCAGTATTTTCTTTGAACGTCACTTTTAAATCATTGAGATACGCACTGAGTTCTCTGGACACCTGTCCCATAACACGCGCAGTATCATCGGCAGTTTCATCAATGGTATATAATTCATTAAAAAATAAGACCAATGCATCGGCTGCCACTTGTTTGAGTTCTTCAAAATATTTTGCTAATTGTTCATCATCACTATAATTAATTTCCGTATAGAATTTTTGTGATAACCACAAGAGAAGTTTGCTCTCAACAAAGCCGCCCACCTCATGTACGGACGTTTGTGTGTCTTCGCGGGTGATGTCAAAACTCGATGGGTTTTCTTGCTTAAACGAAGTAAAAAGCTCAACCACTTCATTGCGAAGAAAACGCTCCCCGACATTGACACGAGGGAGCAAAACGTCAAGGATGGTTTCTTTGTCTTCTGCTAACACGTCAAGCTCGAGCGGGAGAATGTGTGGAAGTCTCTGAAGGAGGGTACGGATAAAAATAGTTTTTTTCTCATCATCTGTTTCTTCCTGAATCCTTGTCAGTTCAGCGAGAAATTCTTTATCTTCGTCTGTCGTATACGTTCCCTGCTTCAACTCTCGGGCAAGAAGTGCCCGAACCGCAGAAATTATTTTTTCCTTATGCTGAGGAAGAAGCGTGAGATTTTTGGGTGGTTCTCTGAAGACTTTATATATTGAACCTTTATTATTGATACGTGTTTCAACTAATCCCAATTCCTCACCGATTTCAAAAATAGCGGTAATATTATACAGGTCGCTATATTTCCATCCAGCCCTGCTAAGTTCTTCCTTAAATTCAATATTTGATAGACGGGTACTCCCTTCTTCTTGTATTCTTCTTTTTGCTTCCTCTGAAAAAAGTTCAGCCCCGATTTGTTTTTGAAAATAGCCCCCTTGTTTTCGTCCCTCAATCTCATTTTTAAAGAGTGGCCAACAACTCCTGATTGTTTGTAGTGTACTTAAGGATGTCGCGATAAACGTATCATACCTGCCGTGTTTACCGACCATGAGATCTTTGTATGAAAAATCAAATGCTTCTGAAGTCATTGCCGGTGTAATAACGAGATACGAAACACCACGTTCCTGCAAAAGCTTGGTAAGTCCTTGGGTGTGATATCCGCCACTCACCATCACTGTGGCTTTTTGATTTTGCTTTTCCATTGTCGCAAGTGCAGTATCAACAAAAGCTCTATTCCGTGCTTCAACAGTCGTATAAAATTCATCGATACGCGGCAAGAGGGTATCCAATCGTTGATAGGCATCTTTCATGGCACTCGTATCATCAAAAAAGTGTCGTGCAAGGTTATTTAAATAGCTCGATGAAAATTTTTCCTGATTATTTCGATAGGTAGCAATATCATACGGTCGCGCTTCGAGTCTAATAAGAGGTTCTATATCCTCGCAGAGTTTCGTAAGCTCAAAAAGTTTTTTCTCCTCTTCGCTTCCCGCAAGGTGCATCATTATCGTGTTGGTTAACTCATCACATTCATGAAAGAGTTGTTGATAGCGTATCTGATTTAATCTTCCCTCATATTCTATTTGTCTTTTCATGTTGCGATAGTGGGATTCTTCAATGCCCTTCGCTTGCGCAAGTGAAATGAGCCGGATATACTGTCCGCGAGTGTTTGTTTCCTCTATCACCTTGTGTTCGTCTTCTTCCTTACTATCGCCTATGAAGCATTGATTGAGATATGCATATTCTTTTTTGAGAACATCCTCATCAATGGTATTCAGTAGCCCACTTGCATCCTTTAAAATAGTAATATTGAGATAGTCATCAGTGGGTATGTCGAACGAGGCGGTGTGTTCAAGAAGTGCACCGAAATAACTGGTAAAAGGCTCTTTATTGTTTCGGTATGCATCAATAAGGGTGCTCAAGGCAAGTAATGTTGGTGAATAGTATTTCTTTTGCAGTTTTTTAAATAGTTTTTTTCCTCTTTTTAAATACTGCTGTACGTATTCACGGTCACTAAGCGTTTCGGTATAGAGAGAATGATTTTTAATATACAAATCCTTTTCTTCAATACCAAAAAGGTTAACATCCTTCGTGGAAACAAAAGCTTGATATTCAGCTCCTGATATCTTCCCTTTTTCTCTAAAGTAGGAAAGAACCTTCTCCTTTGTTTCCTGAAAGGGAAATGATCGAATCGCATGCGTATCAAGATCTCCTTCTGCTCCTTCTATCCCAACAAGCGACACATCGTGTGTATTGACAAGTTCACCAACAATATGGGAAATATTTTCCTGCGCCTGAGCTGATGTGTGGGCATCCTCAACAATCACCACTGTTGGTTGCGATTGTTGCGCGGAACGAGACTTCTTCTCAATGATATCTGTACGGGCATCCTTATCTTGGAAAAACTGTTTTGGTTCGGCTGCCTTCCAGCGTTCCTTTATCTTTCCATACTTCTTTGGAATATTCACCCGGTAGACAAGATCCGGTGCAGACAATACAATGGTATTGGTAGTAAATATAACGACAATGATGAGTGAGATTATTTTAAGGATGTTCGTTTTCATAATATATGTAGTAATAGTGATCCGCCTCAATAGCATTGGCATCCTGCCAACTTGGTCGGATTATTTCATCCAGAAATAAAAAGGCCAGCTACAAACCCGTTGGAAAAGTTTCTGTCCCACCATCTTTTTGGTGGATTCCATCGAGTATGCAGCTGGCTGTCGTATTAACACGGTATCAGCGTATAAAGTTGAATACACTCTGCGGTTAAAGTAGACCCTCTAGCTTTGTGTCATTACCTTTCGGCAATTTTACCCCGTAAAATATCTAACTTAGTTATTAAAAACCACTTATAGAAAATATACCACATATTTCACTTTTTTCAATACTTTATAAAAGATTTTTTTATTGCATAACTTGTTGCTATTAAGCTAGTTGCGTTCCTCATATGAAAATAATTGCTAGATAGGTAATAAAGTAAGCTGACAGAGTCGTAATGTTCGTTTTTTAGAACTGATAAGAAACAGAGGATTTAAAACTGGAGAAACAGGACAGGGATGGTGGTTTACCGTACGTGTTTTGTTTCGTATCAATCAGCAAATATGGACTTTGCTCATTTCTGGTAAACCTATATGTACGTTTTTTTACACTAATCGCTCTACACGTACCCTTTAGCCAACAGCAGTCAGGGCTCGCTACCACATTTCGTCTATGGCCGTGAGTTTATTTTACGCCGAAACATGAAAATCAGGATCTTTTTTCTTAATGAGCTTTGTAATTTCCCGAACTAATAACAGTGCATAATGAAATGCATCGTGTGCTTCAAGTTCAGAAATAAGATTCGAATGGTTATGGACAAGAGCATGCTGCTTTTGACGCACTTCTTCAAAATGAACAACAATGGTCGAGGCTTTATCACCCATAAGTAACGATGTTACCTCAACGATTGTTTTATGTTGATT
>JAHJGZ010000236.1 GCA_018823795.1 Candidatus Omnitrophota bacterium | reverse complement strand
GGGCTTGTCAAAAAACTTTATAAATCTTTTTCCTAAGTCTTGACAGGCATAAGTTAATGTGTTATATTTTGTATCGGACAAAGAACGGATTTGTAACTTTTATTTACAACACAGGATGGTCAAGGGGGGAAATAAGGAGACAAGCTGTGAAAAAGCCTTATTTTTCAAGGATAATTGCATGTTTAATAATTCAAGTTTTTCTGAACTTTAGCATTTGCTATGGGTTAGATTATACTGTTGAGCAGGGTCAGCTTATTAATAATGGGGACGGTACTTATACGGCAACAGGGGATACTGCTGTAAGCGGGGCGTTTAATATTAATGAGGGCGAGAGTATTACTATTAATGGTCAGAATAATGCTCAGCTTATATGGAGGGATAATTCAGGAGTTGCGAGTCAGATTAATGGGTCTTTAAATTTGTATAATTTGGTTTTTGCGCTTATAAATAACATGGGTATTAATATCAGCCGCGCAGGGTGCATTCGCGCCATGGATGCGGCTTTAATTTTGTCTACTTTAAATATTACTAATCAGGATTTTTTCAATAAAAACTATCAATTCTCTAATTCAAGCGCTTTTGGCAAGGTTGTTAATAAGGGTGAGATTCATGTGGATGATTTTATTGCCATTATTGGACATGCTATTGAAAATGATGGGTCTATTGTTTCAAAGCTTGGTTCTATTGCTCTAGGGTGTGGGGATAAGGTGGGGATAACTATGGATAATGAGGGCCTTATCGGCGTCATTGTTGAGGATGAGGAGCTTGCTGAAAGATTGCGCGAGGAGCAGGATTTGACAGACAGGTTTGTTAATAATGGGAAGGTTCATGCTGAGTATGGTGATATTTTAATTTCTGCAGGGTATGCTAAGGATGCTTTGAAATATGCGGTTAATAATAAGGGAGCTTTGGTTGCTAATAGTATTGAGGAGCATGGGGGCAGAATTGTGATTCGTTCTAAGGGAGCAGTTCGTCTTGCAGGGGATTCTGTTACGAGCGTTTCTGCAATAGAGGAGAATGCTCAAAGGGGACGGATTGATATTCAGAGTGATGATGCTGTGATTATAGAAGATAACGCAGTTGTGTCTGCTAATGCTGAAAATAACAGCGATGCTGGTTATATAAATATTGACGGTCATACACGAGGAGTTTTGATTAAGGATAATGCGTCTATTGAGGCAAAAGGAGCAGAGATAAATTCTGAGGCAGGCCGTATCTTTATTAATTCATATCATGATATTGAAAATCCTATGGTCAGGGTTGTTGGTTATTTGCAGGGCAATCATGGATTTATTGCGGATAATGCGCGCCTTGATGCGAGCGGCGGCGATGGCGACGGCGGGCATATAGATTTTTCCGGTAAAGATATTAGAATGCATACAAATAATCCTTTTAAGGTTGCTAATAATGAGGGTAAGGGAGGTAAGATTACTTTTGATCCTTTAAATATTGAGTTTAGGTCCGGCACAGGTGATTCTGCAACAGGGGGTAATGCTGTTATTGATGGTTTTGGCGGGGTGGATATTTCAGAGTTGTTTGCTGATGATGCGGGCGAGACAATAGTTTTTGATGTTAATGGAGCAGTGACAAATCTTTTGGTTACTTCTACAATCGGCGACGGCGCTACAATAACTTTTGAGGCGACAAATGATATTACAGTTTATGATAATTGGAGCATTAAAACTTCTGTTGGCGGTGATTCAAATGTTAATTTAGTTTTAAGCGCTAATAATGATATTAATCTTCAGGCAAAGGTTACTGCTGATGGCACAGGGACTGTGACTATGACTGCAGATGCTGATACTTCTAGTGTTGGAGATATTACAATGACAGCAGGAAGTAGAATTCAAACTATTTCCGGAAAAGTTACTTTAAGCGCTTACAATGTTACTGATGTGGATGTGAATACGTCTTCAGGCGGCGGCGATGTTGAGATTGATACAGCAAATAATGTGACTATAGATACTATTAATGCGGGTTCAACGGGAGATGTTGATATAGATTCAGGTAATTTAATTAATGGAAGCGGAATTGTTGATATTACCGGTAATGATGTGATTTTGGATGCGACAAATGGTATTGGTACTTTAGGCGCAATTGAAACTCAGGCTGATACTTTGACTTTAACCAGCGCGGCAGGAACAATAGATATTTCTGAAGATGATGATGTGACAATTTCTTCTGCTACAACAACTAATCAGGCAATTACTATTAATACTGGTAAAACTGCAGGAGGGGATACGATTCTTACTAATATGACTACCGGAGTCGGAATTGGTGATATTTCTGTGACTGCGGCAAGGGGTGATATTGTTGTTGCAGCGAATGGTGTTGATGCAGATGGAGGTAGTGTTACTTTGGAGGCAACAACAGGTTCAATAAACGAGCAGGGCGCAGGCGATGATAATGTTAATGTTACAGGTGTTACAGTTACTTTAACTGCTCAGGATGAGATTGGTGGTTCAGGCGCTTTGGATTTTGAGACTGATGCTTCTACTTTAATTGCAAGTTCAACAACAAGCGGAAATATTATTCTTGATGATAAAAATGCGGGCGGTGTTAATTTGGGAAGCGTAGCAGGAAACATAAGCACAACAAACGGATCTATTACATTAACTACTGCAGGTAATGCAACTGTATATACAATTGATGCAAACGGTACAGGCAAAGATGTTACTTTGAGTGTTACAGGAAATATTATTGATGGTGATGATACAAAGGAAATTGAGTCTGCTGATGCTTTGACTATTCAAGCATCAGGGGTAATCGGAGTAGCAGGCGCAGGAGCCGGAATAGATTTTGATGCTGTTACTTTAAATTTAAATGATACGGCAGGCGATACTTATTTGGAAGAAAAGGCAGATAATACTACTGCTATAAATATTGATGTTACAAATTCTGCAGGGCTTGTGGATATTGAAATGCAAGGCGCAGATGATATTATAATCGCGGCAAATAATACTCTTAATGCTGTAACTTTAAACGCCGGAAACACTGCTTTTAGTTACAGTGTTGACAGCGCTGCGGCTACAGATGATATTAATGTTGTTGGAGCGCTAAGTTCCGGTACTGCAAATTTTACTTTAATTACAGATGATGGATTAATTTCAGGCGCAGGAAGCGCGGGCGGGTCTAATGTTACTTTAAATGCAGAAAATGGAATTAATGTAGGTGTGGATTGTACCACTGTTACTGCAGTAAATACGACTGCAAATAATATTCAGATTGTTGAGAGTTCAGGAGATTTAACAGTTGCGTCTGGAGGAGTGACAAATACAGGCGGCGGAACGGTTATTGTTACTGCTCCTAACAGCCTTGTTTTAACAGGAAATGTTACTGCAAATGGCGGAGGGGCTGTAACTTTAACAGCAGGTCTTGGTTCTATTACAGAAAATTCTGATGCTTCAGCTGATGTAATAACATCAAGTTCTGTTGCTTTAAATTCTGCAACAGGAATAAATATT
>JAHJGZ010000025.1 GCA_018823795.1 Candidatus Omnitrophota bacterium | reverse complement strand
TTTGCGATTGTCGCCGCGGCTGGTTATATGGTAAAAATAATCCTCTCCCTGTAATCTATACGGTCTAGCCATACCGCCATTTTACCTTCTCCTCTTTCCCTTGCCAACTATTTTTCAAGTTTCAAGGGCTGACCCCTTTATTTCTCAAACTTTAAGCTAGAGAGAATAAAGTTAATTTCTTTTTCCCCAAAATGTTCTTCTTTATTAACTCTCACAGCAATTGTTAACCGGTAATCCTCTGTAAAAAGTTCGTAAAGGTAATGTCTGCGGTTTTTCTTTTGTTTCTTTTTCGTTCCTGAAAAAATAAATCCTTTTAATATACCCATCTTGATTCTTTTTATTTCTAAGTCCTTCCAGCTTGATACAATGTGATATTTTAATTTTAAATATCCTAAGTCCCATTTATTACTAAGTATCTTACAATAAAATTCATAATCATTTTTGTATCTATTCCTCAAATTTTTAGCAAATAAATCAGGGCGGTTTACTTCTATAATAAAGATTATTCTATTATTATCTATCCGATAAGCTACTGTATTATTTTCACTTTTTGCTATGGTAAACTCTTCAGGCAATAAAAATTCCATACCTAATACTTCTTCTTTTTTCAGCTTACTTATCTTGTTATAATCCACAGAACTATCTTTGGGATAAGTAAAAAAGACATGTTTAAACTCAACATTACAAAAATAAAAAGAAATAATTAAAATAAGTGATACAGCTGTAAATAAAGAAACTGTTATTTTTTTATTCATTGTTTTTTCCTCTATTTAATTGAAATTCCACTTTTTCAAACATTTCATCAAGGTCTTTGTAATGTTGTATAACATCACAAGCCACTTTAGCGGTTTCTCCTGCAAGTTCTGTTAGTGTAATTGGCGGCAATGGCCAAAAAGCATCTAATGCTGCTTTTATTCCTTCTTTTATACGTTCCCCAATACCTACGATATTTTTTTCTTGTAATCCCCACGCATCAAAACTATTCACCGAATCATTCCCACAATACAAATACATATTCGGCCCATCTATCATGCCCAGTGGGTCAGGGGTAATAAAACGACCTATAACCGGGTTGTAATACCGGGCGCCAAAATAGACCATGCCAGTATTTGGGGATGTTTCCTTAGTTTTATATTTATATTCATTAGTCAAAGAACCTGTCTCTGAAACTACATTCCCAAACGCATCATAATCATAGGTTTGAACTACAGTAGCTGCTGCATCCGTTATCTGGTTTACATTGCCTAAATGTGAGCAGTGGTAGTATTGCGTCTGCACCCCATCGGTACTGCTGACCATACCACCTATACCGCCTGGTGCTCCGGGTATTCTGGTATATGCAGTCAAGGTCGTGCCTGCGGCATCCCGCTCAATTATCGGTAATCCTGCATCATAAATATATTTTACCACATTACCATTGGTATTTACAGCAATTCTTCTGCCATCACCTGCGTAGGTGTAATTTTCATACGCACCCCCAGGCAGGCTTACATTTGTTAATCTATTCTCATAGTCGTAGGTATAGTTCTTTACCCCGGATACAAAGCTGGTCTCTGTTGTTAGATTGCCATTAGCATTATAGGTATACGTGGTTGTATTCATCAATAAAGCTCTTAATATTAATTGATTGCCGGCATTATAATTATAGGCAATATTCTGCCCGTCTTGGATTTCACTGATTCTGTTGCCAGCTGGGTCATAGGTATAGTCACGATAGTAAACAATAATATTACCGGCGTCTTTTTTGTCCTCATGTACCAGCTGTCCGGCATTATCATAGGTGTAATTGTAGGTGTTGTTGTCTTTGTCAATTATTTTTATCAGTTGATTAAGGGTGTTGTATTCATAAGTAAAACTATTTAATGTTTGCGCGGTAGAATCTTTTACTGATAGATTCTGAATATTGTCATTGTCATAATAACTCCACTCTGTTTTTGTGCCATTGGCATATACCATACTCTTGCATCTTTCTGCCGTATCATAATTAAATGTTGTTACCTGGGTTTGCGGGTTGGTTATGGTTTTTAATAAATCATTGTTGTAATAGGTATAGTTATACGTACCTTCCCCGGATATTGTCATGCTTAATCGGTTGCCTGCATTATCATATGTATCGCTTACAGTGTCATTGGCCTCGGGTCCATCAACCTCGGTTAGCCAGCCGCGATTATTATAGGTGTAGTTTGTTATGCCTTGGCTGTCAGTCATCCGGGATGTTTTTCTGTATTTGTTATATTGATACTGTACAGATGATGCATCCGGATAAATTGCTTTCTTTAATCTTCCGGCTAAATCATATTCATAG
>JAHJGZ010000024.1 GCA_018823795.1 Candidatus Omnitrophota bacterium | reverse complement strand
TTTAACTATGAGCGGTACACTTTATTAGATTGTAAGTTATATATGTGGTATATACGGCAAATAATGATTTGATTTTTTTAGGTAAGTCGTCTTTAAAAGAACCCTCGGTACAAACAAGACTCACACACGACAGCGTTAATTTTCTATTATAATATAACATGATAGCGTATACCCTTTAAAGCTTTTTCTATCGAATAATTCGTATTTTCTTTGTTGCGGCGCTTGCCGATCTCACTAAAACCCTAATTAAAAGGTACGGGCACATTACTATAATTTCTCGGTTCAAAAAAAGGAATATCTATCATACAAAGAATGTCAGGCTGTTTTATTAGTATGCGCTCGTACTTGTACGATGAGAACCCTATAACATTAGAAATAATAGTAACATTTTTATTATGGTACATCTTAAGTGCCCACCGAATATCACCTCATCCCTTTCCGCACACCGACTCATAAGCGATTCGTGGCCCTGCAGGTTATATATACAACACCTTCATAAGCATTAACCCCTGCGGCGGCGCAGTCGGCCCGGCTTGCATTCTATCTTTTGATGATAGAATTTTTTTAACATCAGATACGAAAAGTTTGCCCCTCCCCGCTAAAAGAAGCGTGCCGACAATGTTGCGGACCATATTGTACAGGAAGCCGTTTCCCTCAAAGGTAAAGGTAATAAGATAGCCTTTTTTACGAATCGTTATGCGCCGCAGATGACGAATAGTATTTTCCTTTTTCCTCCCTTGAGCACAAAACGCCTTAAAATCACGCTTTCCAACTAAAACCTTAGCAGCTTTTTTCATGTCTGCAATATTAAGTGGAAAAATATAGTGATAACAGTATCTGTTCCGGAGCGGCGTGCGGACTGGCGCATTCCATAGATGATATTGATATATTTTTCGACGGGCAGAAAAACGGGCATGAAAACTGGCAGAAACAAATCGAACGCTCTTAACAACAATGTCTTTGGGGAGATACGAATTAGCCCCTTTAATAATGTTTGATTTTGTTAACGTTCGAGACATTGTGAAATTGACAACATGCCCTCGGGCATGGACACCGCTGTCGGTACGGCCGGAACTCGTCACGCGAATCGGTTCATTGCAGAGGCGGGATAGAGCTTTTTCAAGTTCCCGCTGGATGGTGTTGTGCTGTTTTTGTTTCTGGAAACCGCAATAGTTGGTTCCGTCGTATTCAAGAATGAGTTTAATATTTCGCATAATACAATGGGGTATTGGAATAAACACTCCATTACTCCAAAAATACAAACAGCTATTTTATCAGTTCTTCCGCAATTTGTACTGCATTCAATGCGGCGCCTTTGCGCAAGTTATCGGCTACGATCCACATTGAAATCCCCGACGAACTCGACACATCGTCGCGAATACGGCCTACATATACCGGATCAGTCCCCCCTGCATCAAACGGCATAGGATATTTTTGTTTTGAAGGATCGTCAATGATGACAACGCCAGGAGCAATACTTAAAAGTTCGCGTACTTCTTGTGGACTGATTTTCTCTTTCGTTTCAACAGTAACGCTTTCAGAATGAGCATAAAAGACCGGTACACGCACACAGGTAGCATTCACCTGAATAGAAGTATCACCAAAAATTTTTCTTGTTTCATTAACCATTTTCATTTCCTCTTTCGTATATCCATTATCAAGAAAGACATCTATTTGTGGAATGAGATTAAACGCAATTTGAAACGGAAATTGTGCAACTTCAACTTTCTCACCATTAACCCATTGCTTCGTCTGCGAGCATAATTCGTTAATATGAGCTTGCCCAGCACCGGATACTGATTGATAGGTAGAAACAACTATTCTTTTAATCCCAACTTTCCGATGTATCGGTGCTAATGCAACAACCATTTGGATAGTTGAACAGTTAGGATTTGCAATAATTCCTTTGTGTTTCTTTATATCCTGCGGATTAACTTCAGGAACAACCAGTGGAACCACAGGGTCCATTCGAAAGAAACTGGTATTATCAATCACCACTGCTCCTGCCTTAACCGCATGAGGGACAAACTGTTTGCTGCGGCTCGCACCAGCACTTGAAAGGACAAGCTCCACTCCTTTAAAAGAATTTTCTTTTAATTCTTCAACAGTATATTCTTTCCCCTTAAACGACAGTTTTTTTCCGACCGATCGTTCAGATGCAAGTAATTTCAAATTCCCAACCGGAAAATTCCGTTCCTCAAGAATCTTTAACATGCAATTACCAACTGCGCCCGTTGCCCCCATAATAGCAAGATAATATTTGTCACGTCCCATAAAAGAAAATCTCCTTCTGCTAATTAGTGTATTGTATATATTTACGACACAAATACCCCCTTAACAATAACATTTAAAAGGGCTTACAATTCTATTAAACATATCATAAATAAATAATAAAATCATTATATTTT
>JAHJGZ010000023.1 GCA_018823795.1 Candidatus Omnitrophota bacterium | reverse complement strand
ACTGACGGAGGGGGCTTATTGACCATTCTGCAAGGTAAAGCATACACCATGACAGACATTCATACTAAACTTGGAGCATTTGGCAAAGATAATTTTGCACCACTAGGAGGTGGACAGCAAGGTGCAACACCAAAAGATAATGTCATTGATTTCAAAAAAGTAAAAGGAGAATTCATTGTTGCAAAAGGACAAACAGTCAACTTTGCATATAATAAGGAACAGAACAAGACGTTATTACAATTCCAGACCGGCGATATTATTAATAATGTTAGTGAAGGTAACTACTTTAACGCAATGATTACAGGGGTGGATGCGAATGGTGAGGAATTTACTATTGCTCAAGGCAAGAGCGCTCGTATTAATAATGGAACGCTGGAAACTTATACAGGAACAGATCAGGTCATTAATTACAATGACAATGCACTCTTCCGTGGATTTATGGGGCTTATAAATATTCCGGGAAGAGTAATTAAATATGGGTTTCAGCCTATAGTTGATCTTTCAAACAATCCTAATGTGAGCAGACATGCAGTTTGGGCCGGTGCTCTTTTCGAAACTGTTGCAATTGCTACAGCAGCAACAGCTCTTGTTGTAGTCGGTACTGTGGGTGCTGTTGAATCGGGCGCAGTACTTCTCGCTGAAGGAGGAATCAAAGGTGTTGCATTAACTGCATTTAATACCGGAAGAATTTGGGCAGCGATTGATCTTGCATCCTATGGTATACAGAATTGGGGGAATATAGATCTTGGTGAAGCGGCAAAAGTTACGGGTGCAGGATTTTTAAAAGGAGTGTTGCTTGGCGTTGGTATGGAAGCATTTGTCGGCTACATTGCTGCAGGTCTGCAAAGTGCTCGATATAGCTCTATGTTCGGTAAATTAGGGGATTTTGTAAGCAAAGCGTATTCCGGTAGCTGGGTTAAAGACTTGGGAGTGGGTGGTGCTTTCTTCGAACAAACATCGCAGATAGTTACCTCCGGAATTCTCGGTGGTCTTGCTTTAACCGGAATCGGTGCTGCGAATAATATTATGCAGAACATGTCATTAACAGCGTTAGCGAATTACTTTAAAGAAGATGCATTAGCACACTTTGCAATCGGTTTTGCAGTATTTGCTGGTGTTCGAGCAATACAGAATGTTGGACGAGCGGTAAGCAACTGGTTGACGAAAGGTTTGGGAGTAGAAACTACTCCAAGAGTACTGGAAGAGAAAATGCGTGAGCGGCTTACCTATATAGGATCTGAAATAAAGACAACTGCTGCAACACGCGGAACTGTCGGTAAGCTTTCAGTTGCAGGTGCTAAAGATTTCTTACAAGTTGGCGCTCCATTCTTTGGTGCTGACCTTTTATTAAATGGCATCTTTGGCGAAGGAATTGGCTGGGCAGATGCAAACGGCCAATTTCATCATATTGGTGAAGTGTTAACGAATCCGGGCGAATTCGCTAAAGGTTTGGCAAATTCTGTGGTCCAGATGGCTAAGATGGGTTTATGGCTTGGGCCAATGATGCCAATATTCCATGCGAAAAAGTTTTATGACGCTGGCGAAACAGAGTTGCTGCAAACGCAAGAAAAAATGAGTCGCCTCTCTACGATGAAAGATGGGCAAGCGGTCCTTACAAAAGAAGGGAAGTTTGCAAAATATGTACAAGGACCTTCAGGCACTGCTGGCCAATTAAGTGTATATAAAAATGCAGCTGAAAGTGCACTGCATGCGTTAAACGCCTTTGCTCCTGGAGTTGCTGCGTTCTTTAACTTAGATAATGAACAAAAGATTGAAGCACTTGCAAGCGATATCGCATTTTTGGGCATTATGTTTAGAGAACAAGCAACTCAGAGAATGAGTGAAGGAGCACGAAGTTATCGTGAAAAGAGCAGCACTATTGAAGACATTGATATATTAGAAGGGAATGTAAGTATCGATGCAACCGGCACGATGCGCTTAACTAGAGATATTAGCCGGGGGATCGAAATGACAGATGTTCCGCTTGAGGCAAAGATTATGGCTGCAGAGTCATATATTAAAGAGCAAAAATTAAGCGTCGAAGACTTATGGACGTTGAGCAATATGGAATTTGATATGAGCGGAATAAAGGAAACACAAAGACTATTACCTGAATTATCTACACAGATGAATGCTGATAAATTTGGAATTATTAGGCACGGGGCAATGACTGTTGTTGCGGGAAGTCAGTTTAATATTACTCTGGCAGCTGAGATTCAAACACGTGCGCAGGAGAAGAGGGGGCATGAGCACAACAAAGAACAGTTGAGAGAAATAGAGCAGAAATATACAAGTGATAAACGGTTAGCAAAAGAA
Source organism: Candidatus Omnitrophota bacterium (assembly GCA_018823795.1). Classification (GTDB taxonomy): domain Bacteria; phylum Omnitrophota; class Omnitrophia; order JAHJGZ01; family JAHJGZ01; genus JAHJGZ01. The sequence goes on along the minus strand of JAHJGZ010000023.1, from coordinate 34,834 downwards.
GTATTGGAAGCATCGTTAATAAAATCTGCTGCAGCTGAAATAGCCCGTGAACACGGATTGAAAAGTGTTGATAGTGGTGTTTTACGGTTAGCACTCGGTGAAATTTCTGAAAGAGCACAAATTTTATCCGAAGTTGATATTTTAAATACCAGTTTTGTTACTGTGGGAACGAAAATGAAAGAAGTTATGACTCTTGAAAAATTCAGTCAGATTAAAACTGAAGTACTAACTCGTGTGGAACACAGTGGACTATATGCGCGAGCAAAAACGATAAAAGCGTTAGGTTCAATACGACTGGATACGCTTAAAGCAGAAGAAAGAGCAAATGTACAAAAGGTTCTCGATCAGTATGATGGAAAGAGCTGGGATTCTATAGTAGACGTTCAAGACAATTATATCGATTTTGCCAAAAAAGAAATCGAAATACATAACGGGGACATAGTAAAGGATAATTTGACCGGAGAGGCGTTAGAAAATAAGTTAGAAAAAATTACACAGTGTGAGAAGAGAATCGAAGATCTTGACGTTAAGATGGGACTTGAATGGCACGTGAGAACGATGACGCAAGTGGATAAGGATATTCATAGTGCAGTAGAAAGTGCGATGATCGATATGGTAAAAGGCACTGGTAAATTGGCGACGGAAAGTCAGAGTATGGCAATTACGTTTAATGTAGAGTCAGCGCTACGAAATGCAGGTCTGATCAAAGGGAAATCGCTACCGGGTATGATCGCATTATCGTGCGGTGAAGGAAAAACATTGCCGATTTATACAACGCAACTTGCCTTCTTAAAATTTGCTGAGAAGTTTGCTGAGACAAAGGAATTGCCGGGCGGGAAAACGATAGCGGATTTAAAACTTATGGTTGTCACTGATATAGATACCAATGCTAATACTGTTGTTGACAGCACAAATGAAGTGAATGTCATACGCAATTTTTATGAAAGTAGGAAGATTGACGGTAACCGCGTCTATCGAATTGAATCAGCCAAAGATATTATAAAACAAGACGGCAGAGGTGGTATTTATGTCTTTGACGCACAGTCACTTATGTCTGTTTATTATGAAAAGAGCAGTTTGCTGAATGATTTTTCAATGATGACTGTTGATGAAGCAGAGGCGGTTAATCAAACAGTTCGACTCACACAAGGGGCGAGTGCTCAAACATTCAGTGACCTTGGATTAGAAGGAAAACGGACATTTGAAGCTGTGAGAGAATTTACCGGTAAGTTTTCGGAATCGCTTATAAAAATATATGCAGAAGAAATTAAGCAAGGAAAAATGGAAACAGTGGACTTGCATAAAGCTTCAGGAGAAATACGTTTTATTAATGAAACGACATTTAAAACTGTGGCCAATCCAATCTTAAACAATAAAGCGAATGCTCAATTGATAAAAATGATTGGCGGACCGGAAATGGCAAAGCGTTTACTTGAAAATTATGCCGGTAAGACAACCGATCTCATTACTAAAGGAGCAGAATATCGGGAGGGGGACACGAGTGGTATTAGAATTAATGCTGAAGATAAAATTTATACCGGTTATGACATGTATAGCACTAGCGGTAAACGCATGGAAAATACAAAGTATTCTGATCCATTGATGGCTCTTGCTGTGACGCATGCAGCACGTTATAAAAAAGGATATACCGTTGAGATTGAAAAAGCTTATAGCGAATTTAAGAGTTCAACACAAGGAAGTGTCAGTATCTTCCAGGCACTCCATCACGTTAATACAAACAGTGCTAATAAAGATGCAGACTCTATTATGGTGGGGTTTGGTGGAACGATCGAAGGAATGAAGCAAGTACTTGCCGAGAGTGGTACCCAAGTATTGAATCTCGGTGCGAGTGAACGTTTTGAAGCAATGGGCAAAGGCAAATCCTATATTTTTGATAGTCTGCAGAGCGGTGCACTCGATCGCAGCGTAGAAAACTATTTGGAAATGCATCTAGGGAAGAATTTTGATAATACATTATCGCAGATTGCCGCTAATACCTCTACCAAAGCAGCGAATCGGGCAGAACTTCTTATAGATACGCGCAGTCGGATGATTGACTCAAGAGAAGGAAGAATTAAACAGTTGGAAAGTCAGAAGAGCACTGATGCACGATCGCTTGCGGAAATAAAAACTCTTCAAGATGAAGTAAAGATCTTAAAGAATACTACCATTAAGGACCATGTAGATGCCAATGCATATATGAACGAATTAGTAAATATATATAAGAAGTTTGAAGGATCTGCCCGCGAAGCTGAACTTGAAAAATTTAGCAACACGATTCACGTTATTGGAAAATTGGTAACAGGATCTAATTTGAATGGAACCAATATAGAAGGTTTCATACGATTAGAGGGTATGAATGAGGCATCACGGTTTAACAACGTACTTGCAGCGACTTTTGGCGTCAATACCTCATCGAATATGATTCAACAGGCATCGCGTTGGAATATAAAAGTTATTGTCGATGGTAAAGTGCAATGGCGACGAGCTGCAGCAGAAAAGCGTCATTACATCGATGTTAATGAACTTCAGGTGACTGGTGAAACACTTACTAAGATGAAGACGAAGATTGCTGAAATGGAAAGATTAGCGCCTGAAATTGAAAGTTCAGCAAGTGCTCGGCTGGAATATGACAAAATACACACCGCGTTAGAAAATATGGTGTGGGAATCGTTTGAAGCACATAACAATATAATTGATGGTCGTCAGGCGGCTGAGGTGAGATCAGTACTTGGTAAGTCTGCTCTTGATAATATTACTGAAGTTACACGACGCAGTGACGTGGTCGGCACAGAGACATTTAATACGCGTAAAGCTGAAGTTGCGAATCAAATTATTACAACCCTTTTTGGAGCAGAGCAACAGGCAGGCATACTTACACCGCAAGTAGAACAAACGGTACGATCACTGGTTAATACGATGTATTCAAGCGGTGCACAGCTTACTATGGGAGAAATGTTTAATGGTGTGCTCAGTAATACAAGTATCGATACACTTCAAAATTTTGTTGACGCTGAGATTTCAATGATTACGAGTAACACCGGGAGCATGGGTAATGTGAGCGATGTAGTTAATACTAATATTGCAAACATATTTGGTGAAATTACTTCATTTACAATGGGAAGTCAGATTGGTGAAACATCTGTTGTGGGATTGGCTGAACGGCTGATTTCGACAGATGCTCAAGCTGTTCGTGAATTTGCACAACTCTCACCACTTATGCGCAGCGTTGTATACACGACTGTTGAAAGCAATCTTGGCTTAGCAAACGTGGCACAACAAGCTGGTGCAGCACGTGAAAATAAAATTAATGATGTAGCAAAGAATTTTATAGAGCCTCTGTTACAGCGTGGTATGAATGAATCAACGACCGCAGTGCTTTCACATTTTGCATTACAAAATACCGTATTTTCAGAAGCACTCAATAGAGCATTACCAGAAGGGATGAGTATTGAAGTCGATACAACCGGCTTGCAAAGTGATCTACGGGCGGACGTTGGTCGTATGTTTACTAATAATACCGGGTTACTTGCATCGATAGCACAAGTTGTTATTGCCAATGTTACCGGGATCGAAACGAATGTTTTAGAGAATGCCATTAGTGCACAGATCGGTCGTGTGATTACCGCAGATTCTCGGTTAGGGCAACAAATAGCGACTGCCGTAGCAGCACGTATTGCAAATGTTGATCCGACCACATTGGATGGGGAAATTGGTTCTATCTTTACCGCAGATACTCAATTAAATCAATTAGCCAAAGTAATTGTGCAAACAATATCAGAGAGTATCGCAAATATAGATATGAGCACTTTAGGCACTCTATTGAGTACGGAAGTTGGTCAGTTATTGGCAGGCAATGATGGCTTAGCTCTGGTGATACACCGAATTGTTTCAGAAGATGTAGACGTCATAGATATAACGAAGATGGTTGATGCAGTCAGTACAAAAGTAAGTCGTATTATTATAGAAGATAAACAATTTGCCCAAACTATCACTGAGAGCATTGTCACGCGTATTATCACTAGTATCGATATGAAGGCACTTCGTGATAGCCTTAATACAGTCATTAGTACTATTGCGACGACAGATACGGGATTAGCTCAGGCTATCACCGAAGGTATTGATCTCAACATATTAAGTGATGTGATTAGCGCTGAAGTAAGTCGCGTTGTTACTGAAGGAACTGCCTTAACGCAAGCGGTAACGGGTATTGTTGTTAACCGTGTTGATATGAACACCTTACATACTGCGGTTACCCACGTTATAGCGGAAAATACTCAGCTACGTAATGCGCTCGCACAAACCATTGCAACGATAGGTGGCGCATCAACAGTGACGAAACGTACACTGCTGAATGCATTGATCGGTCAAATGAAAGACGGTTCTGGCACGCAGCCGTTAGAAGCAGCAGCGTTGTTTGCATCATTAGGCGTTGTCGGAACAGAATATCAGAGTGAATTGGCTACTGCTGCTCCGTCACTTGTGAGAGCGTTCAATACCATTCAGAGTATGGAAATGCCTGAAGCATACAGAACACAGTTGCTGCAGGGTGTCGAACAGATCTTCTCAGCTAAATCAACAGTCGGTCTTGCTAATGCAATTCGCGGAGAAATCAATACATTAAATATGGGCGATGTCCAACAGGTAGAAACACTACTTACTATTGTCAGTTCTGGTGTGGTACATGAAAGTAGTGCAATGAATGAGGTGATTAATGCACAACTTTCTAAAGCATATGAAAATCAATCACTCACACCGGCTCTCTTTGATCTTTTCACAAATAATTTTGCAGATTTTACTACGTTAGTAAAAACAGAGCTCTATAAAGGTGGTATTGTCGCTACGGCAATAGAAGAAACATTGAATCCGCGCCATGAAAATTATGAGACAGTGAGAAAGGCGCTTTCTGCTGATCCGGCAAGTATCGTAAAACTTGTAACCGTTATCAACACCATTGTATCACCGGTTGAGATGACTATTGGTAGAGCGGTTGATGCAGCGGTTGCAGCGGTTCAGGAATTTGAGGATGCTAATGGAGAATTCACACGGGCTGATGAACCTGTTGCCGGTAGAGACTTATATCCGACAATGAATGCAGCAATAGATGCAGCTTTCGAGATGCTCACAGCGGATACTCGTATTGATAAATCTATTGTCCGTACTGCGGTGTATGCAGCGGTCGATAAAGCAAAGATCAATACGTTAATTGACAGTAAAGATATTAAAACGGCAGTAAATGCAGTGGTTGCTTCAGTTATTAAGACCGCACAGGTTGATACGCTTAGCATACCGGCTGCAGTTGCTGCAGCAGATCTTTTAGGAACCATTGTTGCGCATCCGTATGCAGTTGATGCATTATCAGATCTGAGTGCGTTTGAATTAGGCCGTCTTTCTCATCATGTTGATAACCTTGCTCAAATTGGTAAGAACCGTCAGGGTGAAGCACATCTTGAAGAAGCATTCAAAACAGCAAAGGCTGTGGAAGCAGTTCGGCCTACTATTATACAGAGAATTAATACCTTTACCCCTGCAGAAGTGGTTAAATTTGTTCAAGGTGCCGCAGGATTTAAGGCTGATTCATATGTCAAGGCAGCTATTGCAAAGAGAATAAGTGCTTTTACATCGATAGAACTGGCACAGCTTATTGAAAATGCTGCGAACTTTGAAGGTTCTGCCTATGTACAATCGGCGGTTACGCAGAATGTACAGGGTTTCACTGACGCGGCTGATGTCGTACAGTTTATTGAAGGAATCAGCCCACGGATGCTTTCGGTTACCGGTAAAGGTGTTGTTGAGACCGCATTAGTGAAAAAGGTAGAGATTTTGAGTGGCATAAACAAGGACAATCATCTCAGGTTCGCACAACAATTTGCACAGCAGATGACTGAAGTACAAGATACCGAAGAAACATTTGCAGGTAACGATATGTTCAGTCTTGGATATCAATTTGGCGGACTTATTTCATTTAGTGCTGAAAAAGAATCAGAGAGTGCAATGAAGGATATGGCTAAGAACGTAGTATCGAGGATAAAAGAAAAGAAAACGTTACATCAGGATGTGGATGCATCTGAATTGATACTTCTTGTGGTCAGCGATATGCTCGGCATTGATATTTCACAACCGCAATGGGTGATGACACGATTTGAACAGGAGGATTACCTCTTTAACACATTGCTGTATCTCCAGATGATCGAAATAAATCAGATTGCGAATGAAACAGCGCGCGATGCTGGTAAGCAACAAGAAGCGAAACGAATTGCAGCGTTCGATAAGATCTTGCAACGTATCAGCGCATTACTTTGTGCCTATTATAGGAAGAACGGCAGAATATCTAATACCAGCTGGGAAAAGATTCAAAGTATTATGACAACACTCAATAATTTTATTAAGGCACATGATTTTGATGCAGCACTTAAACATCTCACCGATGTTGTGATGAATATTGACAGTTATATTAGTTTACAGGATGAGAAACCGGCTGATGCACGGACACAGTTGGAAATTGTGAAGCAGGTTATTGAACAGCAACAAGACCTTGAAACGAGTATAGCGAAAGACACCCAACGTATGTTGGATACATTCGGAGAGGCACCACATGGAATTTTGCCCAAGGTCGATATGGTGGTTAACAAAGCTATTTTAAATCTCTTCTCAGGCGTTGGCACTGCATGCGCTGATGCGGTTGGCGAATTTAACCAATCTGCGTCAACGCTCCGTGAAAATCAAACGATGCCTATGCAACAATTACCTATAATTATTGGTTTACAAGAATCGATAAGTAAGGTAATAGAGGAAACGGATAGTGCACTTAAGAGAAATAAAATAGCAATTGATAAGATTTATGAATTGAATAAGAAGGTTGAAGATAAAAAGAAAAACGGCGAGCTCTTTACCCTTATGGAAGCTGAAACATTACTGACTTCAACAATTCTGGCCGCAGGGGTTGATGAAAAGATTACAGAGCGATTTAAAACGGTACTTGAAATTTTAACGAAACAACCTGATTCTCCTGCTGCAAAACGCGTACGTGAGACCGTTTCTGAACTCAAAGGGGCAGGAATGGTATTTGTGATAACGAGTGATGCTAAGGAAGAGGATAAGTTGGAGAAATTATTTGAAGCATGTGATGTAGAAGGCATTGAGCGCATTACAGAAGAAGATATTAACGTTACTGACAAAACTATTAAGATTAAAGGTGAAACCCTTAATAGGAAAACAGGTATCGCCGTTTCGTTTAGCAAAAAAGGACCATCTCAATGGAACTTTGCAGACAATGTCGTCGTGGCATCATCACTTATTGAGATGAGTGAGACGACAGAGGATTGTATGGTCACGAGCGATCTTTTTGAAGCATTGCGGCTCGTTTTCGGTGGTGTCAATACGACAATAGAAAATGTCAACATCGAGAATGGTGTGATTAAATCTAAAGTAGCACCGATCGCTACGATGATCAGCGAAGAACTCAAAGATGAACAAGCCGACGATGTCAGCTTGAAAGCAGCATAAGCCCCGTTAGAAATTATATATAATAATTATAACGAGGCATTAGAAGATATATTTAGAATTGAGAACTTGTCAAAATTTGCAATACATTACGGAAATGCCTCATCCGATATAAACGGCATTTCCTATTTCTAACGGGGTAAATTTTGTACGACAGAGGAGTTGATAGCCGGGTTATGAAAGACGGGGATTATTATCCCCGTCTTTTGTTTGTATAACCATGTTCCACCTACGCGGTGGAAATAAAGGTCAGAGTATGAATAATATTAAAATAAATATTGCAATAAACGCATATATTTTGTATTATATCCGAACCCTTGAATTTCCACCGCGTAGGTGGAACATGGTGGGTAAAAGAGAGGTTTTGATGGATACGATGGAAAATACTCATGCTCAAGACAGAAGAGACTATTATGGCGTGTATCACGTATTTAATAAAAGTATATCAGGCTATAAGATTTTTAATAATCTGCATGAATATAAACGAATGATACATTTAATGCACTATTATCAACACGAAGGACATCATTTTAAATTTTCATATGTTATGAAAACAGGAAAACATGATACCTCATTGTTTGTGGGAAAAAAGAAATTAGTTGAGATTGTTGCCTATTGTCTTATGCCAACACACGTGCATTTTATTTTGATGCCAGATAAAGAAAATGGAATAACGCGTTTCATGAATGTTGTACTGAACAGCTATACACGATATTTTAATATTAAGCATAGAAGAAAAGGGCCATTATGGCAAAGTCGATCGAAAAAGATTCTTATCGAAACTGATGAACAGCTTATTCACTTAACACGGTATATTCATTTAAATCCCGTAACGGCGTATTTAGTGGACACTCCAGAAGCATGGGAAGCCTCATCATATCGTGAATATCTATCTCAAAATGGCAATCGAATATGTGCTTATGATGAATTATTTCAGGTGAATCCAAGGGCATACAAAGAATTTGTCGACGATACTATTTCGTATCAACGGGAACGTACGCGGATTAAAAAGGTCATTCTGGAATAAATATAACCGGAATTCCACCTACGCGGTGGAATTCCGGTGAGTAATGATTTCAGTCTTTCATTTATATAAAGAATAAAAATGTGAAATATATTAACGCTTATTCCCATTTGTTCGATATAATAATAGAAAGCAAAAAAAAGTATATTTACTTACTAATACATGAGGTGCCGCACAATGAAAAAAAACCTACTTTTTAGACGAGAACTCTTTCCGTTTTATTCGTTTATTCTTTTTACTCTAGCGTTTCCTAAATTTAACCTTTGGCCGCTGGCGTGGTTTTGTCTTGTGCCGATACTTATTTTTCTTCAACAAGAGACAAAATGGTGGAAACTTATTCTGTTGCCGCTCCTTGCTTCTTTGATCCCTTCATTTAGTTTTAGTTTCGGACTACATCATTTTTCCTTGGGCGATTTTCTTTGTCTCATTCTTATTCAAGCGCTTTTCAGTATTCCGTTGAGCGTCATCTTACGTTTTGTGATAGTAAAGGGCAGAAATCTACCGCGTGTATTCCTTATCGGACCGGCTTTTATCTGGATTGCATATGAAATTTGCCGTTCTACAATACCGGCGTTGAACGTGACGGCAGTGGGCCTCTTAGGCTATTCACAAGGGCACAATCTGCCGATTTTACAATTTGCATCGATCTTTGGTGTGTATGGCATTTCATTTCTTGTTCTTTTAGGAAATGGAGCTTTTTACTTGCTTGTGCGGCCATTACCGGAGGGGGAAAAAAGAGACCGGCTTTTTCCCTGTATCATGATTGGATTAATCGCACTTGTCGCACTGAACGGAACAATACGATTATATACGAAAGCATCTCCAAACAAGCACATAAAAGTTGGTCTAATTCAGCCGAATATTACACTACCAGAAAGCTGGGATGCTGAGAAGTTGGAGGCACGGGCAAATGATATTGTTGCCAAACTCATACGCCTTACGAAAGAGGCTGCAAAAGAAAATCCTGATCTTATTGTCATTCCGGAACGGTCATTTCCTGGAGCATTTAATGAGGAAGGAAATCATCGTGTTCAGCAGATAAAAGATTGCGCAAAAGAAATCGGCATTCCGCTTATAATCGGTGCGATCTATCAGCCGGATGCTCACCATGCTAACCGTTATAATAGTGCGTATTTCGTATCTGCAAAGGGAACAATAATCGATCGATACGATAAAATTGCGCTTTTTCCTGTTGGCGAATATCTCCCGGGCGCTGAAATTATTGACGGTTGGATAAATAAATATCAAGTGCACAAACAGTTCCCGATGGTCTTTGGCATTCATAGCCGTGTCCCCAAGTTTAGAATTGCATGGTTTATGAATGCTGAGATATTGACACCGGGTACGAAACAAAATGTTTTTACCTTAGATACTATCGGCCGATTTGCGACCCCTATTTGTATTGAAGATGTTTTTTCAACGATGTGCCGAAAGTTTATGGATAATGGGGCGGAGTTACTCGTGCTGATTTCTAATGATGCGTGGGTTAAAAAAGCGCCGTTGCTTGAGCATCATGTGCTTTGTACCGTTATGCGTGCCGTTGAAAATAATGTGAGCTTTGTACGTGCAACGAATACCGGCATTACGGCAATGATATTACCCAATGGGCGTATTGACCGGGTGTTTAAGAATGAAGAAGGGGAAGGAAAAATGGTTGAGGGCTACCTGGTCGGAGAGGTGCCGCTCAGCGATGGAAAAACTTTTTTTAACCAATACGGCCATTTCTTTCAGGAATTTTGTGTTGTATTTGCCATTCTTTTTATTATTTTTACTATAGCAATACCGACGAAAGCAGTGAACAAGGATTCATGAGCCGAGTGGTATCCTCAACATACCAGAACACAACGCATACACTGCATGCAGTGATGCACCCGCAACTATGTAACATACTATGAAGGAAGAAAACTTTAAAAATCCACAATCATCTATTGCTATAATCGGTCTTGGCTGTCAGTTTCCCGGAGAGGCATCTGATCCTCGACAGTATTGGGACATGTTGTGTAAGGGGACGGATGCTATTGTTGATATTCCTGAAAGTCGATGGAGTATGCGTAAGTTTTATAATGCTGACCCTGAACGGCAGGGAAAAATATATGCCAAACAGGGAGGATTCTTACGGAAGAAACTGCATAGTTTTGATCCGCTTTTTTTCGGTATCTCGCCGCGCGAAGCACGGCATCTTGATCCGCAGCAGCGGTTGCTTCTTGAAGTGACGTGGGAGGCATTTGAAGATGCAGGGCTCGTCACTCAGCAGATAACGCAATCATCGACCGGCGTCTTTATCGGGGGATTTAATTTAGACTGTATGCAAATACAAATGAGTCCGCTTAATGAAGAGACGATAACCTCTCTTTCCTATACCGGCGGGACGATGACACTCCTCGCAAATAAAATTTCATATATATTTGACTTAAAGGGGCCCAGTATGAGTATTGATACTGCGTGCTCATCATCGCTGGTTGCATTGCACCATGCATGTCAAAGTTTATTGCGCGGTGAATGTACGATGGCAATTGCTGGCGGCGTCAATGTTATTGTCAACCCGTTGATTTTTGTTACGACTGCTAAGGGAGGATTTCTTTCGCCCCATTCACGATGCATGGCGTTTGACGAGCGGGCTGCCGGTTATGTGCGCAGTGAAGGGGCCGGCGTCGTTATCTTAAAACCGTATGAAGACGCCAAAAAAGATAATGATCCAATATATGCGCTTATTCGTGGATCAGGCGTTAATCACGATGGGCATACGGCGGGCATTAGTTTTCCCAATGGAGATGCACAACGATCACTAATACGGGATGTCTATCGCCGTGCTCACATTTCCCCGTCTGAGATACAATATATCGAAGCTCATGGGACAGGAACATTAGCCGGTGACGAGGCAGAAGCAAAAGCATTGCATGATGTTCTTTCTGAAGGTCGACAGAAGGATGACAAATGTATTGTCGGATCGGTAAAAACAAATATCGGCCATTTGGAAGCGGGCGCAGGAATAGCAGGACTTATTAAAGCGGTTCTCTGTCTTAAAGAGAAAAAAATTCCGCCGAACCTCCATTTTGAAAAACCAAATCCGAACATTCCTTTTGATGATATGTGTATCCGGATCCCGACAGAGGTAGAACCGTGGCCGGAGGGGAAGCAAAAAGCATATGCAGGAGTTAATTCATTTGGATTTGGCGGGACGAATGCGCATGTACTTTTAGAAGGAGTACCGCAGCAGCAAAAGAGTCTATCTGAGGGTGAGAGGCGTAGTGGTCCTGTCGTAGTTCCTCTTTCGGCTCGACATCCCAATGCTCTTAAAGAGTTGGCAGAAAAATATTATTCATTTTTAGTTTCTGATGAGGAAGGTAAAAATGTTTCATTAGAAAATTTTTGTTATTCAACGAGTCTTCGGCGGTCTCACCATAATCACCGTTATGCTTTTTTAGTCCACAACAGAGATGAACTGTGCGAGCAACTTAAGCTATTTGCTGACAATAAGTTACAACTACCATTTTCGTTTGATAAAAAAAGTTCGGCCGAAAAATCTCCAATTGTATTTGTGTATACCGGCATGGGATCACAATGGATTGGGATGGGACGGGAGTTGATGGTATCTATACCGATTTTTCGAAAGACTCTTGAAGAGTGCGATAAACTTTTTAAAGAAATTTCCGGATGGTCGATCATTGATGAACTCTGTGCTGATAAAGAACAGTCTAAAATCCATGAAGCACAGGTTGCGCAACCGGTCACGGTTGCGTTACAAATTGCATTAACTGCTGTGTGGTGGTCGTGGGGAATTACCCCGGATGCCGTCATTGGACACAGCGTCGGTGAAATAGCTGCTTTTTATGCATCAGGTGTACTTTCAATTAAAGAGGCCCTTTTAGTCAGTTATCATCGGAGCCGCCTGCAGCAAACATGTGTAGGCAGCGGTACTATGCTTGCGGTTGGTTCATCAGCCGAAGAGATGACCCTCTTGATACAAAAATACGATCAGCGCGTATCTATTGCAGCCATTAATAGCCCACACTCGGTAACACTTTCCGGCGACCGAAAAACCTTAAAAGAAATTGCCGATCATCTTGCGCAGCAGAATATTTTTCACCGTTTCTTAACGGTTGATATTGCCTATCACACTCATCAGATGGATGCAATACACGAGGATGTCATTGCTGCTTTGTCATCCATCGAAGGACACGAGCCTATCATTCCTTTATATTCTACGGTTACGGGAAAACAAATCAAAAAAGATGCGGTCTCAGCCCAGTATTGGTGGAATAATATACGGTATCCGGTACAATTTTCTGCTGCAATTGAAGCACTGATCCACGATGGTTTTTCTCATTTGCTTGAAATCGGTTCACATCCGGTATTATCTCATGCCATCAAAGAATGTTTATTGAAACAAAAAGTTTCTGGCTATGTCATCCATTCTCTGTATCGTGAACGGCCTGAGGTATTGACACTCTTGAAAAATCTTACTTCTCTTTATATGCTCGGTTTTCCGATTAACTGGAATGCTCTTGCGCCGCAATCGGCACAGTATGTGAAATTGCCGACCTATCCCTGGCAAAGAGGAGACTATTGGAGTGAATCTGACCGGTCTCGAGAATATCGGTGTGGTCAAAACGAACATCCTTTTTTGTATAATGACTTACGACAGCCCGATCCTACGTGGGAAGTTGAACTGAACGAAAACTTTTTTCCCTTCATCAAAGATCATTGCCTTGACCATACGGTGATCTTTCCCGGAGCAGCGTATGTGGAGGCAGGCCTTGCTCTTCATGAAAAAATCTTTGGCAAAATTCAGTGTACGTTAGAAGAAATAGAATTTAACCGGATATTAGTTCCTGATTTTAAAAAAATCCAGAGGTTGCGTTCCACCTTTAATCATAAAACGAAAGTTTTTTCTGTCGCGAGTGCATTTTTAGAGGAAGGGGCGCCGTGGACACAGCATGCCGTCGGTAAAATGTATCCACATACGTCATCTGCGATAGGTATCCACCATGTTGATAGAGAGGAAATTTTACGTCGCTGTCCCCATGAAATACCGACGCCGCTTATTTATGAAGCACTTGATCAGTGCGGATTTAATTACGGTCCATTTTTTCAGGCGATGAAACAACTGTGGAAGGGTAATGACGAAACATTGATTAAAATTGAAGGACATGAGTCTCTGACGAAAGAGGCGTATTATATATTACATCCCACGATTCTTGATGTGACATTGCAAGCGCTCGTAGTAGGGACGGTGGAGGATCCGGAAAACCCGCATATTAATTCATTTATTCCGGTTTCCATTGATCAGGTCACGGTCTATTGTCGCCCAGGGTCCGTGTGTTGGGGGCATTGTAAGGTAACAGCACAAACAAAAAGTGCGCTCTATGGTGATATCACTCTTTTTGATGAAAACGGTGTTGTTGCGGTTGCTATTACAGGAGTCATGCTTCAAGCGATGCCCGAGGATCGGAATAAAGATCAAGAACGGATTAATGATTTGCTGTATGAATTCAATTGGGAGGAAGCACCTCAGCCGGTTGTTTCTGTGCATGATGATCGGCAAGAGACGTGGCTTATTTTTTGTGAGAAAAGTGTTGTCGATCTGTCCGCGGAAAGTTCTTTAACCGGATTTACTGATACGGTCACACGTCAACTTGTGCCACAGGGCATTGCACATCTCCGTGTTTCGGCAGGAGATACGTATCAGAAAATTTCTGATGATCATTATCATATTCGGCAGGGTAATGCTGATGATAGCGAGCGGTTATTCGGTGATGTACACGATAGGCAGATCACGACCATTGTCTATTTATGGGGATTGACCGATGAAAAACCGATAGCAACAGTAAACGGTAATGCCGTTACTGATCACTGTGCAACATTAGCGGCACTTATTCAAGGATTAGTAAAGGTTAGTGATGACAGGGCTATTCAGTTTGCGATTGTAACACGGGCCTCTCACATTGTATGTTCCGGTGAAAAGAAAACTGATTTAACGGTAACACCGCTCTGGGGAATGGGGCTGGTAATGGCCAATGAATATCCTCACCTGCGTTGTAAGTTGATCGATATAGACCACTCAGTTCAAGAGACTTCGATTACGGCTATTATTAATGAGTGTTTGTCTGGAAATACAGAAGAGGAAGTGGCATTTCGATCGGAAAAACGTTTTGTAAAGAGGGGGAAGAAAGTATCACTAACCTTTGAGGCAGGTACCTATCAGACCGAGTTGATCTCGACGGAAAATCCGGTTCAGGCAGAACTTGAAACGCCGGGAAAAGCCGATAGTTTCTTTTTCCGCGAAATAGCACGGCGTCAACCCGGACCTGATGATATTGAAATTCATGTCCATGCAACCTCTCTCAATTTTAAAGATCTTCTGAAAGTTCAAGGGAAACTTCCGCAAAAAGTAGTCGAAGGGACCTATTTTGGCGATACCTTGGGTATGGAATGTAGCGGGACGGTTGTTGCAGTTGGTGAGAATGTCAAAACATTAAAGAAAGGTGATGCGGTTATTGGGCCGCTTCCCGGTACGTTTCGTTCATATGCAACGCATCCGGCACGGTATTTCATGAAAAAGTCGCCGCGATTGCGTTTTGAAGAGGCACCGATGATAGTTGCTTTTGAGGCCGCCTATTATGGACTTGTCGACCTTGCTCATTTAAGAAAAAAGGAACGGGTTTTAATTCACAATGCAGCAGGAGCTGTTGGCTTGGCAGCTATTCAGATTGCACAGTGGATCGGCGCCGAGATATTTGCAACCGCGGGCAATGAAGAAAAACGGGAGTACTTACGTTCTCTGGGCATCACCCATGTGATGCATTCGCGAGATCTTTCATTTGCCGATGAAATTAAAAAAATAACGGCTGGTAAAGGGGTCGATGTGGTTATCAGTGCGATGGCAGGTGATGCACTCATAAAAAGTTTTTCTCTTCTTGCATCATTTGGCCGATTTATTGAAATTGGGAAAAGAGATATTGCAGAGAACACCGGATTGCCCATGCGTGTTTTTAACAGAAACGTGACCTTTGCAGCGCTTGATACCGATCGAATGATGCAAGAGCGTCCCCATCTTATCGGTCTCATCCTCCGCGAACTCAATAAAGGACTTGAAAAAGGATATTTTAGAGCATTGCCTATGACTTTGTATCCTGCGTCAAAGATAGGAGATGCGTTTAAATTTATGGCGCAAAGTAAACATATCGGAAAGATTGTCATAGATTTCCATGATCAGACGGTGCCGGTACGGCGGAATATTCCGAAAAAGGAAACATTGAAAAAGGATGGGACGTATTTAATTACGGGTGGAACCGGAGGGCTCGGCATCGAGATTGCAAAATGGCTTTCATCAAAGAACGTCGATACGGTGGTCTTAGTGAGCCGTCGTGGTGCGGTCCAGAGTCACGTTCAGCAAGCGATCAAGCGGATGCAGAAAGCGGGAACTCGTGTGATTGCTGAGGCGGTTGACATTACTGATGCGGCATGTGTTGAAAAGCTTATCGGTACGATCAAAAATGATTTACCACCGTTACGAGGAATTTTTCATACGGCGATGGTTCTCGACGATGGGTTTATAATTGATTTAAATAAAGAACGATTCAGAACTGTTTTGGCTCCTAAGATTGTCGGCGCGTTGAATCTTCACACCGCTACTCAGGATCAACCATTGGATTTTTTTATTTCCTTTTCATCAATTGCATCTCTGATCGGCAATATCGGACAAGCCAATTATGTTGCGGCAAATACATTTCTTGACGAGTTTGCACATTATAGACGTGCGCATAGTTTTCCGGCAACAACGGTGAACCTCGGTGTTTTAGCAGGTGTTGGCATTGCTGCTCAGAATGATAAGCTTGATTCGTTATTCCGCGCATCGGGGATTAAAACACTGACGGTGCAAAAAGTATTGAAGGCATTAGAACTCATCATAGAACACGATGTAACACAGATAGGTTTATTTGACATAGATTGGGCGCGATGGGCGCGCGTTTATTATAAGCGTCCAGCCTTTTCTCGTTTTCAACAGTTAGTTGAAGATAGTACTCATGATGGACATGCTTCAGAAAGGAGCCGGGAAGTTCTTCACCTGTTAGCTCTATTAGGAGAGCATGAACGATATGAAAAAATGGTATCACTGTTAAGCGACGAGTTAGCGAAGATATTATGGTCATCGGCAGCAAATATTGACATTCATCAAAGTATCAGCAATATTGGTGTCGACTCTCTCATGGTGCTTGAATTAAAAGGGGTAATTGAAACAGGCCTTGGTCTTGAGATTTCTGCTATGGAACTTTTGAACGGACCGACAGTAGCTCAGATAGCTCAGATGCTGCTTAAAAAAATAGAGCCACAAATTATTACGATACAGGAAGAATTGTTGAACAAAATAGAGGAATTATCAGAAGATAATGTTAACCAGCTGTTAGGTAATCTGATGGGGCTGTCGATAGAGGATGATAATTTTAAAGATATCGCTACACTGTCGCTGAAGGAAAGACAGGAGTTACTGCGAAAACTGGTAAAGGAACGAGAACAGAAAAGAATCAAATCGGCTTTGGAAGAACCAGCACAAACGCCTACCTAAATGTTCGTATGAAGTTTTATGTCGACGTGTACCGGAGCAATAATCGAGCATGCCATATCTTTAATAATAAAGGAAATGGCTTTATACTGCGGAAAATTTTTAAAATTCAATACAAAAGAATCGTTGTCCTTTTTGATGTTTTGAATCTCAAGAATGGTAAACGGCATTCGCAACCCACAGCGTAATACTTTTGATAATGCTTCCTTTGCCGTCCACAGAAGCGGCAGACTCACTCTTTCGGGAAGAGTGCCGGCTGAGAGTATCTCTAATTCTTCGCTGCTACACTGGGTGTTAATAATTTTTTCATTGTGATCATCTACTCTTTCTATATCGATTGCCATAGGACATTCCTCTGGAAATGCTACGGCGCTGCCCCAATCGTTACAATGTGAAATACTAACGTGAACATTACTTCTCTTTGGATGGGTGACTATAGGTTGCTCGAATATGCCATGGTGAATAGCAATCTTCCTCATATCGTCTTCATCTAAATAGGCACTCAAAGCTTTTTTTGCCGCATAACGTCCGGAGAGGAAACTTATCTTCCGCCGCTCAGCAGAAAGATTATTCAAGAAAGAAAGTTCGTTTGGATGTAAAAAGGTTGCTTTCATTTCTTCCAGTTGCTGAAAGGGAAGAGTAGAAAGACACAAACATGCTTTACCGTCAAATGCAGAACTTTTTAAATCAATTTTTTGAACTGTCATATATTCTTCCATTATATTCCCCATAACCACTCTGACCTACGCGGTCAGAATACGGTTCTTTTTTATGGTTCATTGTATCCTAAAAACACACTCGTGGCAATAACAATAATCATAACTATATATGATTAAATAAGTTACAGATTTGACAAACAGGCTTCTGTGTGTTAGTCTTTAATCAGAGAGAAGGGGTTACAATTTAGATAGCCGAGGTAAGAAGGTGAACACATGAGGTGTTTGTCTTCGTGCTTCGGCTATTCTGCTTTATAGGGAGAGTAAGATGAAACGATATGGATTCATACAAAAATTAGGCGCATTAACGGTTGCTATTGTTTTTAGCTTTACTACCGTTGTGTCTGCAGCGCCTGTTTGCTATAGTCTCAAAATCCCTGAAGAGGAAGGACGCGTAACGCAGCGGTATAAGGGTGAAGGGGAAAAAACAATTATTCATATTCAGGATGCGCATTCGAATTTAGAAGCACAATATAACCTCGCAAAGATCATTCAATATTTAGCAGCCCAAGGAAGTGTAAATGATAGAAGCGGATTCATTGCAGATAAAAACGCGGATAATTGCGCGGATGTACAAGAAGATGTAAACCGTCTGCGTGCATCCGCATCTACATCTGATCAAACAGTGCAGGATGCACTGGACGAACAAAATCTGCGTAATCAACAGGCAAGGATGCCTGTTATTGGCATAGAAGGGGCTATCGGCCATGTCGATGTTACCCCGTTCCGGGAATTTCCGCTTGAAGAAGTACGGGAAAAAGTAGCAAAAACATATGTGAAGGAAGGGATCTTTACCGGTTCAGAACTTGCCGCGGTGGCGTCAAGGGATGAAATCGCTCTGTGGGGGATTGAAGATAGAAAACTTTTTGAAGAAGACTTCAGGGCTTTTTATAATGTTGCACGACGACAAGGTGAACTGACACTCGAAGTGGAAAGAATTGAAGGCTATCTTGATTTACTCAAAACACCCATTTTCAATGAAAAATTAAAACAATTTGATCGAGCGGCCTCGGAATATGAACACAATCAAGCGCAGCTTATGCGCTTCTTAGGCACCCTGTATAGCGCTATCGATGAAGTCGAGATAGACTTAATAGATTATATTCAACTGCTCCAATTTAAAGAAGCATTTGTGTTGGAGCGGATGATTACGTTTGATAGTGTCGATACTGAAATACAGCAGTTGGCTGAAGTTCTCACGGCGCATTATAAAGACACGGATGGATCTCGTGTCGAAGAAATAAAGACACGATACAAACAATACCTTAAAAATAAAAGCAACAGGAAAGGGATAGCAAGCTATTTGAATGCGTTAGCAGTGAAAGAAGGAATGGACCAGCGGCGCTATCCGCATCTTTCAAAAGCGATTATCTATTGGCGCAAATATGCAACGGTCGATATCGGCCAGATGATGCGGGAGGTTCTCGGCGTATCTCATGAAGTGCGGCTAAAATTTGCACAGAATGAAAACGAAGAACTGCTAATTAATACCGGTGAAAAAATAATGCGGCTTAAACAGTTACTTGCGCTTAAAGCATTAAAAGAGGATGTTGCCGCGTTTCGTATGGTGCAAGATTCCTTTTCAATCAATGACATTATTCATGATATTAAACGTCTCGCATTGAGTGCATCACTTACTCTTGATATTGCACCCCCTCGTATTGATATAGATGAAATATTAATGATGGTTGACGCGTTTTACACATTGGCTGAGCAACGTGATGAAGCAATGCTTGCTAATCTTATCAAAAAGATGGATGAAGAAAACAAGACTGTTGGTGTCCTCGTTGCCGGTGGATACCATTCACAGGGAATTGTTGATCTTTTGAAGAAGAATACTATTTCATACGTTAATATTATGCCGGCAATAGACTCTGTTACCAATGATGTTGCGTATATGGACCGGATGATGGGAAATATTGCCCCGTTAAGTCCACACCTCACAAGTCATTTAAATAGCAGCCAATTAAATGGGATTTTATCAACGCTTTCCCCGGGTTTTATTCAACAAATTATTGAGCGGTACGGTGATGATACGATCCGTGAAACGACTGATAATGTTGCATTAGCAGCACAACTGGTTCTTGAAAATAAGGATAAGGACTTAGCACGTATTATATATGGATATGCTAAAAAATTAGCGCAACAAGAAATTGAAAAAGGGGAAAAAGAGGGATTAGATTGGAATCAGATTGTTGAAAATATCAAAAGTTCTGACACGTGTGTCAAGTATGGAAATACCATTACTACTTTACTTGAACCAAAAGGACCCAGTGTAGGAACAACTGGCCTTAATATTGGTACCGATGGTTCACAAGAAGGACATGATGAAGCAGTTCGGAAAATTCGGAATGCTATTTATGCAATAGCAGTAAGACAAGCAGAAAGACGCGTTACAACCGGAGAATGGAATCAATCTCGTTTACAGCGAGAATTACAGGTTATAAATAAAATTTTTATGAATGTAGAGATTGATATTGAAGAAGATAAAGAAGATACAGACGAACACTACGTGTTTTATGAAAAATATGGAGGGGAAGAGTTTCTTGTTATTGTTATTGATGGGTTAGATGATGAAGGTTTTGTGAAAGGGAAAGATCAGCATGGACATGTCGGTTTAAGCAGAAAGCAGATTTATTTAACTCGTAAAGCATATAACGAATATGCAGCGGCGAGGAATAAAACAGAATCAGATCCTGATCTATGGGAGCAAGCAGGACTTCATAATGCACTCAGGCACGAGATTGTTGAATTTATGGCGTGGCGTCAGTGGGCAGAGCAGGAAGGAGCTAAAGAAGAGTATGAGTATACACCTGAGATGGCATATCTGAATGCGCGTCAAATGGCTAAAGATTTACAAATACGCACTGGGGTTAATAAAGCCAAAGATATTCATAATTTTGCTCAGCGCAAAGCCCCGGTCACTGCCGACTCTGAATTTGCTGACGATGGAATCGTTGCTGAAGAGGAGAAATCGCTCGATAGAATTATCATTACCATTAGTGGACGAACAATTGTATTGCCACGGGGAGAGTCGGTTACTATTGGGAGTAGTGAACGATATGCAGACCCTCGATTAAAGAACTCTTTTTATTTTAATTTTATGGGAATTTCACGTAAACATGCGATGATTAGTTATAGAGACAATGGTGACATTACTATTGAAAATTATAGTAGTGATACACAAGGGGTTTTAATAGATGGTAAAGCGATAGGTGAAAATAAGAGTATCCCAATCTCTATAGAGGGTGAGACGAAAAATTCCGTACAATTCTTTGGTGCCCTTAATCTCGATATATCACGCGAAATTCCTGTAAAAACAGAAAATATCGTTATTGGTGGAGAAGCATATGTTGTTAGTGAAAAAACCCCGCTTTTTATAGGGATAAATCCTGATACAAAGGAAATCGGCATAGCACAGCAACGAGAAATGCAGCATGGTGAGACAAAATTGAAGTCGTGTGCAAAGGTTTCGCTTAAGCAGGACACTGAAGGAGGCAAAGAAGGTGAGTTTAAAGTTTCAATTGACTATTTTCCCGGGACGAATGTTAATGGTGGTACCATACAGAATGAGAAGGATGGAGAAGGTAGCACTTGGGATCCAAAAGGTTTTGTGTCCTTAAACAATCGCCCATTGGCGTATCAAATTGGTGCTGTAATAGGAGCGCAGGCTTTTAATGCTGAACGTATGGCTGGTCAGGAAGCTCGGAATTTAACGAGACAAGGGATGCGACGACAAGCCGTTGGAGAACTATCAGTGGCAGAATATTCATGGATTATTCAGATGAAACTGGCCCGAATTGAACGTGCGATAAAGAATGCAAAAGAATCTAAAGATAAAGAGACACAAGTAGCATTATCGAAGCAACACCTCGAATTCAATCAGCTTCTTAAAAACGTTGAGAATCCTGAATATGTACTAACAGAACAAGATTTTGCAATGCTCAAATTAACAGATGGTCCAGAGGTTGTTCGAGCAGAAGACCCAAAGATGATTAAACGAATAGCTAGCCAGATCGTTGAAACAAAGGTTCAAGAAGAGGTTGTAAATTTTATTAAGAGAGATAATAGAGGAATCCGTGTCGTTATCGTTGATAATATAGAGTTTCTCATTAGAGACACATCGCAAACCATTTATTCTGATATCAATGACAGTAGAATTTATATAACAAGATCTGCATACGATGCATCCATGCAAGAGAAAGGCGCGAGCAATGCTTTGTCTCGTGCAATCTGTAAACTGGTCTTATCACAAAAGCTTGCGTTTGATAAAGGGATTCAATATAGTTTGCTACCACTGTATATGACCGAACAGGAGGAGCAAACTATTGATGAAAGAGTTGAATCGGCATTTGAAATACCAGTTCAAGAAGAGGGAAAGATACTACAGGAAAATATAAATCGATTACGCTTTCCTGATCAAGAATTAACTCGTTTATTAGAGGAAAAACGCGACGGAAAAGGATTAGTTCGTATGCTGGATATGGGGGAGATGGGATTTTTCTATACAGCAATTCCGGTGCTTATTAACCGAAAAGGAAGAATTGTTAAAATAGGCATGAGTGACTATAAAAATAACGATGCGCCGGGTTATGATGTTCTCGTACAATTTGGATATAATTATGATAACAAGGAAAACCATGAATGGAAAATTAAATTTTCTGATCGTAATGTTCCCTTCTCACAGCAAAGGACAATGCTTAAGAGCATGCAAGAGGCATTGTCACCAGATCAGATATCAATCGATAGCACCTCTGTCCAGAGTGTCGCAAATAGAGCGCGCTATGATGAAGATCAGTATGGAGCCTATGATGCCAATATCGATGAAAAGAAGTACGCGGTGGTTGTTAAAGATGATATAGTCCGTATTCGTACATCAGACGATAGCTATGATGATACTGTGTACAAAAAAATATCAGAGGCGGTTATTGAGGTCGTTGGAGCACTTTCATTTCAGAGCCTTGAGGAACTTCTTGCGATGAAGACTATTGGTATGAATGTGGGGATTGAGACAAACAACACAATAAATTCGCCAGCGGAAGCGGACGTTGGTAGCAGAACTATTCAGATAAACACGGAAAAGCTTATGAGTATCTTAAAAGATGTTGCTGGTGAGCGAGAGAGTATATGGGAGATAAAACGGTATGTGGCACATGAATATGCCGAAATCATAGCACGCGATTATTTAACGGGGCCGGCATTTACCTTTGAAGACACAAAAGAAAATCCGGAATATCGTGTTATGGTACATAATCTGGCAATTTTTATCGAAGCGGAGCTTGTTATGAATGAGATAATAAAAGAATATTTCCCTACGCTGGCAACAAACGGTGTTATCAGTGAAGCGAACCGTGCGTTTGTCGGGACTATTTGGAAAGAATATCGTGCACTCAGAGGGCTTGGTGTTGATCTTGGTAAAGGAGTGCCGGCTAAAAATCATGATGAAGCATTGCGGGCGAGTATTGACCGCGCACAGGAATTTTCTAAGAACCCAGAATCTCTTTTATCTCGTGCACCGGAAGCGAAAAAACTTTTTTCGGTTGACAATATTACCAATATTACTGAGCAGTTGTTTATTCCGTTTGCACAATTAGAAAATTATGATGATGACATGAGTGTTCAAGGGCAATATGTACGGGATATGACGTCGCTTATGGGTATACAACTTGATGAACTTATAACAGAAGCACGTCAATCGATCGTTTCTAAAGCGAACGGGGAAGAAATTACTTTTACTATTGCTGTTACCGAGGGGGTAGAGAATCAGCCGGAAT
The DNA here is from genome assembly GCA_018823795.1 of Candidatus Omnitrophota bacterium. Classification (GTDB taxonomy): domain Bacteria; phylum Omnitrophota; class Omnitrophia; order JAHJGZ01; family JAHJGZ01; genus JAHJGZ01. The sequence continues at coordinate 11,254 of JAHJGZ010000023.1, read as the reverse complement.
TGAAAGCGGCTATTGACCGGATATGTGCAATAACGCATCGTGCGGTTTTAGATGATAAGGGAAAAATGTTTCTTAAATTTACTCTTGTTAATCATGATGCTCAAGAAAAGAGTGATACTGCGTATGACCTTGTTCTTTCATTGAAGGATGAAGGGGTCGAAACCAATCCCAATGCACAGGGAAAAACAGTCGCTTTTCCGGGAAAAAATATAAAACTTGAAAGTAGTTTGTTTGAAACGACATTTATTGCAGTCCTTGCAATGATAGCGGAAACCGGCACCTTTACTGAAGAGACAATAGTGACCTTATTAAAAGATTTTTATGAGCTTCGGGGCGGAGTATTGAGCGTTAACGATTCTGTTTTCGCTGATGCCGCTCAACAGCAAATGATACGTGAAGCACAAGAACAGATTGTACATATGGCAGCATAATTCCGAAAGACGAGAGATGAAGGATGACAGGACGATGAAAAGCAAGATAGCGAGTGTACGGGATTTAGAGGTTTATAAAATTGCGTTTGATACGGCGATGGAAATATTTTATATCTCAAAAAAGTTTCCGATAGAAGAAAAGTTTTCGTTAGTAGATCAAATACGGAGATCTTCACGGTCGGTATGTACGAATCTTGCAGAAGCTTGGCGAAAACGGAGATATAAAGCAGTTTTTGTTAATAAGTTAACGGATGCTTCGCAGGAAGCAGCGGAAACACAGACATGGCTTGAATTTTCACTCGAATGTAATTATATCGATCAAAAGATGTTTGAACAGTTGGATGAGCAGTATGAACATATATTTGCAATGCTTATAACAATGGAACGAAAGGCGGAATCATTTTGCAAGACTGAGGGGTAAGTTTTTTTCGTCTGAGTGACCGCAGTGAACAGACGTCTTTCGTCCTAACGAAGTAATCGTCCTTCGTTTTGAGTACGCGCCTGCTGGTAGGGCAGGATAAAAAAGTTTTTAAATTGTTATACTAGGCAACCATCGCATTCTATAAAAGGAGGTCTTAGGAAGACATACGTTACAGAAGCGAAGCGATGTAACGTATAGGCTGACTTAGACCCCACACCCAGATGAAAATGTATACTCCTGGGTGTTGGGTTAAATTCGCACAGCAACTGATGTCGTGCCGTGCACTCCATAAGTTACGTGCTTATTTAAGGCACTTGTTTATTATGCGATGGAGATAGCCGGGAGAGGAGCGGGAATTGATAGAAGTCTTGATCAATTCCCGCTCCTCTAATTTCAGGATGAAAGAATTCCCATAAAATCGACTACGTAGTCACTACGTAGTTATTTGCAAATAAATCTCTAACATATTGTTAAAGAATATTTTACGTATTATCTTTAAAAGTGCAGCATAGGCACGGTATGTAGGCAGTAAGAACATTGTGCAGTCAGACTGCACAATTACGCAGGCGCCTGCGCAATTGACATGAAGACACACCTTAACGAACAAAGTGAAGTTAAGGTGTGTGTCTAAATGTCCCCAGCACCCAGCAGAACAAATATGTATTATGTGAAAGAAAAAAGATTAAAACAATATGGCCAAACACGCGGTGGCCGTACATCATGCGTTAAAGATGCGCTAAAATAAGGCAACTGGGTGCTGGGTATATTCGCGCATATCACTGAGCTTCATTACCATTCGCTAAGTGATGCGCTCATATACTTTCTATTCGCATTTTACCTTATTGTGTGTTATACTTTTTCGCTAATCACTAAAATTTTTAAAGACTTATGAATATATATCATACCCGTATCAAAAATTTGAGAAAATCATTCCAAAAAGCAGGCGTTGACACGCTGCTTGTTTCCAAACCTGAAAATATCTTTTATTTAAGCGGTTTTCGCGGGTGCGATTCATATCTTGTTGTAACGTTACATGATACCTATATTCTAACGGATTCTCGATATGAGAATGAACTGCGGCAGAGTACAATAGCCTGTAAAATTCTTGTTCTTTCAAAAGATATGTCATTGGCAGATCTTATGAATGGACTTATGAAAAAGAAACGGCTGAAATCGGTTGGTTTTGAACCGGCCCATATTGCGTATTATCAATACCGTCATTTTAACAAGTTTCTAAAAACGAAGAAGCTAAAGCCGTGTTTTCGTATTGTCGAAAATCTTCGCATAATCAAAGATGCGTCTGAAATAAAGGCGATTAAAAGGGCTATTACTATTGCGGAACGATCACTGTATTGTGTGTCACGCGTCTATTTTTCAAAACGATATCGTGAGAAAGATTTAGGGGATTATTTAGAATATACGATGAAAAAGAAGGGGGCTGACGGTGTTTCTTTTCCTGCTATTGTTGCAACCGGTACGCGTTCAGCGTTTCCCCACGCTGTCAGTGGCCGGGCACATATTAAACGTAACAGTATCCTGCTTATTGATTTCGGAGCAAAAAAGGATGGGTATTGCTCTGACTTGACAAGGACATTCTTTTTGGGTACAATTACCCCTCGTTTCAAACTGATTTATTCACTTGTGTGTGAAGCACAACACCTTGCTATTGATTCTATTAAGGTGGGGGAGCGGATTAGCTCGGTGGATAAAAAGGTTCGTCTTTTTTTTAAGAAAAATAAAGTTGATCAATATTTTAACCATGCTTTAGGACATGGCATAGGGCTCGACGTTCATGAGAGCCCATCTCTTATATATAGTTCAAACGAACGGTTTACGGAAAATATGGTTTTTACGGTTGAACCGGGGTTGTACTTTAATACGTGGGGTGGTATCCGAATCGAGGATATGGTACGCGTAACGAGTAGTGGATGCGAACGACTTACTCATTATCCCCATTAATAATTTGTGTAACCAATTAACCTGGGAGTATATAAAGATGGATATAAATGAACTTAAAGAGATCATTAACTTGATGAAAGTCAATAAGCTTACTGAGCTTGAGATTGAAGAAAATGGCCTTAAGATTAAACTTAAAAAAAGTAATGGTATTAAGGTTTCCCAAAACCCAGGCATGACACAACATATTCCTGTTGCGATGCAGCCTGTTCAGCCCCCACCACTGCAACAACAACCAGCCCCGGAGAAAGACAAAACAGATGAAGACGATCCCACTATTGCCATTCTGCGGTCTCCCATGGTCGGAACATTTTATGAGGGTCCTGCTCCCAATGCGAAGCCTTTTATGATTCTCGGACAGAAAGTAAAAGTTGATGATACCCTCTGCATTGTTGAAGCGATGAAATTAATGAACGAAATTAAATGTGAAGTGGCAGGAGAGATCGTCGAAATTCTGATTAAGAACGGACAATCTGTTGAGTTTGACCAACCACTCTTTAAGATTAAGCAGGCGTAAAATACATGGATGCAGTGCTCAATTGATGAATTGTTATGTAAACCAATTCATCAATTATAAATAAAGGAATACTGAGTATGTTTAGTCGAATACTTATAGCAAATAGAGGTGAAATAGCAGTACGGATTATTCGTGCATGCCAGGAACTCGGCATTCAAACAGTTGCTGTGTATTCAAAGGCGGATAAAGATAGCCGTCATGTAAAAATGGCAACGAGTGCGATTTGCATTGGTGACAATCCCAGTTCTGAAAGTTACTTAAATATTCCTGCTATTATTAGTGCGGCAGAAATAGCCGATGTGGAAGCTATTCATCCGGGGTATGGTTTTTTGGCAGAAAATCCGCATTTTGCTGAAATTTGTGAATCATGTCAGATAAAATTTATTGGGCCGCAGCCTGAATCGGTTCGCTTAATGGGTGATAAGGCAATAGCGCGGGAAACAATGCAAAAGGTGAACGTTCCTATTATACCGGGTAGTAAGTCGATTGTTTCTGATCAGCAGGAGGCACTGAAGACCGCAAAGCGGTTGGGATATCCCGTCATTATTAAAGCAAAGGCCGGTGGTGGTGGCAAAGGGATGAAGGTTGCGCATAATGACGGAAAACTCATTAGTGCATTCCTCACTGCGCAGGCTGAGGCTGAAGCAGCATTTGGATCGCCTGATGTGTATCTTGAAAAATACATTAAAGAACCTCGACATGTTGAATTCCAAATACTCGGGGATAGGTATGGACATATTGTACATCTGGGAGAACGGGATTGTACCATACAGCGCCGACATCAAAAGCTTATTGAAGAAACCCCTTCGCCTGCGATTGACAGTCGCCTGCGCCGTAAGATGGGGGAGACAGCTATTAAAGCGGCTAAAGCGGTCAATTATGAAGGTGCCGGAACGGTCGAGTTTTTATTAGATACTGATAATAAGTTTTACTTTATTGAAATGAATACCCGTATTCAGGTTGAGCATCCGGTGACTGAAATGGTTACGGGGGTTGACATAATTAAAGAACAGATTAAAATAGCTGCAGGGGAGAAACTCAAACTTTCACAGGATAAGATTAAAGTGCGTGGTGCTGCTATGGAATGCAGGATTAATGCCGAAGATCCTGACAATAATTTTAGGCCGTGTCCGGGAAAGATCGAACAATTGATATTGCCGGGTGGGAATAATATTCGCGTTGATACACATGTGTATCCTGGCTATGTAATTTCCCCTTATTACGATTCTATGATCGCTAAAATTATTGCGTATGGAAGAAACCGTGCTGAAGTTATCAGTGTGATGCAGCGTGCATTGAGCGAGACCGTGATTGAACCACTGAAGACAACAGTTGCATTACATCAGCGTATATTAGGAATACCAAAGTTTATTCGGGGTAAATACAGTACAAGCTTTATTGATACTATGTTCGAGGAGCATAAGAAGAAAAAATGAGAGCGACACACATTATTTTAATTATTATTGGTGCTTTAGTCTTTTTAATGGTAGGCTGTTTCCTTTTCTTTTTTATTTCTCTTGGACTTATCCCTATCGATAATGTGTATACGGAAGTAAAACGGCTGTATGACCACCGTTTTATAACCGGTTGTGTAGGGTTTTTTTTCCTGAGTATTGGCTATATTGCGGTAAAAATTCTTATCAAGCGTTCTCACAGAGATGAAGTATTTATTGTTGATAATGACTATGGACGTACATCAATTTCTTTAATTGCCATAGAAGATTTAATAAAGAAAACATTACGACGATACGATTATGTTGAGCGGTTTAAGCTCAAAGTTGGTACACAGAATAAAGTCCTTACGGTACGCGTCGGATTGGTACTCGTCATGGGAAAATCAGGTTCTGAAGCTGTCGAAGATGTCCAGAATGAGTTGCAAAAAAAACTGATAACGTTTGTTGGCCTCAAACGCGAAGACTTAAAGATTACGGTCAATGTTTCAAAAGTCATTGAACGCAAGGTTAAAAAAAAAGGATAACAACACTGCGTGATGCGTGTTGAGGAAATTTTGCATGCCAAAGCCAATAAAAAATCTTAAAGAAAGCATTCACAAAAATATTGATGTATTAACGAAGACGTTTGATGAGCAACATCTTGAAACGTTGGAAAAAATTATTTCAATCGTGACCGAAGCGATTAGGAATAAAAAAAAGATTTTGCTGTGTGGTAATGGCGGCAGTGCAGCAGATAGTCAGCACGTTGCAGCATAATTTATCGGACGTTTTAAGAAGGAGCGAAAAAGTTATCCCGCAATAGCATTAACAACAGATACGTCTATTTTAACCGCGGTGGGGAATGATTATTCTTTTGAAGAGATTTTTTCCCGTCAGGTTGAAGGATTAGGCGAAGCAGGGGATGTTTTAATTGGTATTTCAACAAGTGGCAATTCTCCCAATGTCCTTAAAGCTGTTCAGGTTGCTGAGAAGCGTGGCATGAAGACCATTGGTTTTACCGGTACGGGTGGTGGCACACTTGGCACAATTGCGGATGTTTGCTTTGCTGTTGAAAGTGACGACACCCCGTATATTCAGGCAGGACATCTTATTGCTCTCCATACGATGTGTGAGACAGTTGAAAACATACTACTATAATGAGTGACGAAAAACCTAACCCAAAAAATCTTTACCAATGAATAAAAAAATCAAATCACTCAAAACACTCTCCTTGATTCGTCAACGTTTAAAGAAAGAAAAAAAACGTGTTGTTTTTACAAACGGCTGTTTTGATATTTTACACCGTGGACATATTACGTATTTACGAAAAGCGAAAGCATACGGTGATGTTCTTATCGTTGGGCTTAACCGCGACGGCTCTGTCCGACGGCTAAAGGGCCCGACTCGTCCTATTATGTGTGAGGCAGACCGTGCAGAGGTCATGAGTGAGCTTGAATCAATTGACTACATAGTTCTTTTTAGTGACGATACTCCGCTGAAAGTTGTTACCGCATTAAAACCGGACGTGTTAGTTAAAGGCAGTGATTGGTCTCTGGAAAAAATAGTCGGGAAAACCGTTCTTGATTCGTATGGCGGTGTGGTGAAAAGGGTAACGCTTGTTCAGGGTAAGTCGACATCGAATCTTATTAAAAAGATGCAAAAGCATGGATAAAACGTTGCTGCGTATTCTTGATGCGAATAGTAATAGAGCTCGTGAAGCACTCCGCGTCTGTGAAGAAATTACCCGTTTTGTTTTGAATCATCGTTCTTTTTCATTACAATTAAAGAAAGTTCGTCACGAGGTTACACGGGTGATTCAACAATTGCCGCTGTCCTATAAAGATCTTTTAAAGATGCGGGAAAGTAAGGATGATGTCGGCAATGATATGGCTCTGTATCCAAAAGGGAATGTGGGTAAAAGAGATCTTTTAATCAGCAATATGAAACGGGCTCAGGAAGCGGTTCGGGTCCTGGAAGAGTTTTCAAAAGTTGTTTCAAAAAAAGCATCAAAAAAATTTCAGCGTATTCGATTTCAACTCTATCAGCTCGAAAAGAAAATAATATTGAAGCTTTAGTGTTCATATGAACTGGCGACAAAGAGTTTTCGACAATTTCAAACTCTATGCGGTTACTGATATAAAGAAAAGAAGCACCGCGGTCATTACGGCTATTGAGCAGGCACTTCGCGGTGGTGCTGATATTGTTCAGCTCCGATCAAAAGCACTCAGTGATAAAGAGTTTTTTGAAATCGGGAAAGAAGTGCGAAAAATTACACGCCACTATAAAAAACTTTTCTTTATTAATAATAGGCCCGATCTTGCTGATATATTGGAAGCGGATGGAATTCATCTCGGACAGGATGATGTACCTATCTCGGTAGTGCGACAATTTTTTTCATTGCGGGGGAAAAACATTTTTATTGGCAAGTCGACACACAGTTTAATGCAGGCACATGCTGCAGAACGTGATGGAGCCGATTACATAGGGGTCGGACCAATATTTGCTACCCCCACGAAAAAGAGTTATAGACCGGTAGGGCTTGAATTAATAAAAAAGGTAAAGAGGAATATTGCTGTTCCGTTTGTCTGTATTGGTGGTATTAATAGGGCAACCGTGGAGGATGTGTTAGCGGCAGGAGCAGAACGGGTGGCAGTTGTCCGCGCTATTTTTAGCGCGCGTAATGTGGAAAAGGCTGCACGCTCACTTAAGGAGATCATTCATCAGCATGGAAAATGAAAAAAGATATAATCAGATAGAAGCGGCGCGAAAGGGTATCATTACCGATGAAATGGTGCGTGTTGCACAGGTAGAGGAACTTGATGCACATATTGTGCGGGAAGGAATAGCACAAGGAGAAATTGTTATATTTGAAAATAAAAAGAATGTAAAAGATGACAAAAAAATATGTGGCGTTGGAAAAGGACTACGAACTAAAGTTAATGCCAATATCGGGACTTCGCGTGACTGGATCAATTGTGATGAGGAACTTGAAAAATTGCAGATGGCAGAAGAGGCCGGCGCTGATGCGGTAATGGATTTAAGTACCGGCGGTAATTTAAAAGAGATACGAGCAAAAATTATTAATGCTGCACATATTCCGGTCGGCACCGTTCCTGTTTATGAAGTGCTGCATACTTTTTGTGAACAAGGGAAAGGTATTGATGCGATTAAAGAAGAAGATTTTTTGCGAGCAGTGGAGCAGCATGGGGAAGAAGGGGTCGATTTTGTCACGGTTCATTGTGGATTAACATTGGATGCAGTAATGAAAATTAAAAATCAGGGACGGCGCGGTGGTATTGTCAGCCGCGGTGGATCGTTCCTTGCTCATTGGATGGTTCGACAGGGAAAGGAAAACCCTTATTACACTTATTTTGATGAATTGCTTACTATTGCGAAACGTTTTGACCTTGTTTTAAGTTTAGGGGATGGCTTGCGTCCGGGAGCATTAGCTGATGCAACTGATCGAGGACAAATACAGGAACTGATTGTATTAGGGGAATTGCAAAAAAGAGCTTTCGAAGCTGGAGTTCAGGTCGTTATTGAGGGACCAGGGCATGTTCCGCTGGATCAGATTGAAACAAACATAATCCTTGAGAAAAAACTTTGTAATAATGCCCCCTTTTATGTGCTCGGGCCGTTGGTAACGGATATCGCACCTGGCTATGATCATATTGTTTCAGCCATTGGTGGTGCTCTCGCTGCCCGTTATGGCGCTGACTTTTTGTGTTATGTAACACCCTCGGAACATCTGCGTCTTCCGACAGTTGATGATGTTCGGGAAGGGGTTATTGCATCACGGATTGCTGCCCACGCAGCAGACGTTGTTAAATTAGGCAATAAAGCGCGGCGGTGGGACGATGTTTTCTCATCGTATCGTCAAAAACGTGATTGGAAGCGGCAAATATCGTTATCAATTGACCCCAAGAAAGCACAAGAGCTTTATGAGGGGAAAAAACCTTCAATCGATGATACATGTACGATGTGTGGTGAGTATTGCAGTTATCGTTTAAGTGAAAAAACATTTCAAGAGATGGAAAAAGGAGAAAAGACAGAGGTATGAGTGAGATCGTTGTTATTGGCTCTGTAGCGATTGATTCGGTAGAAAGCCCCTATGGAAAGCAGGAAGAATGCTTTGGCGGATCGGCATCATACTTTTCATATGCTGCACGTTTTTTTGCGCCGGTTAAATTGATAGCCGTTGTCGGAGAGGATTTTCCTCCTCATTTTCGCGAAGTCCTTGAAGAACAAAAGATTGATCTCTCTGGACTTGAGGTAAGAAAAGGGAAGACCTTTCGCTGGAAGGGGAAGTACGAGGGTGACATGAATGTTGCTGACACTCTTGATACACAGCTTAATGTCTTTGAAACATTTTGTCCGACGATCACGCAGAACTCATGCGATTATCTGTTTCTTGCGAATATAGATCCACGGTTGCAATACGATGTGTTACAAAAGATTAAAGTGAAAAATTTAGTGGCTTCTGATACCATGAATCATTGGATTGCGAATAAACATGATGAGTTAATGCAGGTTCTTAAACATGTTGATCTTTTGGTTATCAATGATATGGAAGCACGACTATTGACCGGGGAACAAAATTTAGTCAAAGCACTTAAACGTATTAATTCATTCGGCCCATCACAAATTGTTATCAAAAAGGGCGCGCATGGGGCAATTGCCTTCTATGGCGGCGACATATTTACGCTTCCGGCATATCCCGTCGATGATGTGTATGATCCGACCGGTGCGGGTGATTCCTTTGCTGGTGGCATGATCGGTTATTTGGCGGAAAAAGATGCTATGAACGTTACCAATTTTCGAACAGCTATTGCGTATGGTACTGTAGTGGCGTCGTTTACGGTTGAACGGTTCAGTCTCGAACGATTGCGGGAAATAAAGCGGGAAACTATAGAAGAACGATTAAATACATTTCGAAAAATTACACAATTTTAGGTGGAGGATCGACACATGGGAAGGTTAAAAAAAATTGGTATTATTACGAGTGGTGGTGATTGTGGCGGGCTTAATGGTGTTGTCAAAGGGGCGGCGCTTATGGCATCTGCAATGGATATTGAGACCGTTATCATTCCCAATGGGTATGCGGGGCTTTATAATTTAGAAGCTTTTAAGGAACTCGTTACTCTTTCGCCGCAACGGACCGATTTGGTTAATGCCAGTCTCGCCGGCTCAGAGGCGGGGCATTCACGCGTGAAAATTAGTAAAATTCAAGATGATAAAAAATATGAACGCATAAAGAAGGGGTTGAAAAAACATGGTATTGATGGCTTGGTGATTAGCGGCGGTGATGATACCGGCAGTGTTATTGTTGACCTGCATAACAATGGTATTGCCTGTGTGCATGCACCGAAAACTATGGATTTAGATTTACAACCGTATTCTGTTGGCGGTGATTCAACGATCAATCGAATTGCAACGTTTGTCAGTGACCTCAAGACAACGGGAGTGACGCATAACCGTATTATGGTAACTGAAGTATTTGGACGCTATGCAGGGCATTCAGCATTGCGTGGTGGTGTCACCGCAGAGGCGGATTGTATTTTGATTCCTGAGATTCCGGTCGACTTTGATTTTGTGTATAAGCATATGAAATTTCGCTATATGCGCCGTGTTGAAAAAAGTGATGTTAATGCAGGAACCTATACGATCGTGGTGGCCGAGGGGATTACTGATGCTGAAGGGAAAAACATAACCGATGATGGTGTAGGGGTCGATGCGTTTGGACATAAAAAGTTAGCTGGTGCAGGGAAATATGTGTGTAATGTACTGACTAAACGACTGAAGAAGGATGATGAAATAAAGGAATTCATGAAAGAACAAAAATTGTTCGTTGAAGGTTTATATGAAGTTCCCGAAATACGGCATGTCATGCCGGGGCATCTGGTTCGTTGTGGTGCTGCTTCAGCGTATGATGTTAATTTTGGTAAAGAGGCAGGTGCAGGAGCTGTACGACTTCTTGCTGAAGGTATTACGGGGGTTACAGTCGTTAAAGTTGATGGTAACCATATTTCGTATATGGACACCCATGAAGCAATTAAACAACGGCACGTAGATTTAGAACACGTGGCATTATATGAACAGCTCGGTGTTTGTTTTGGAAGGATTCCTGTTGATTATAAACCTGATTTTATTCGGGTATCAGGAAGGGTAGATCGAATCTATTAGTTTATTTTTGTGCTTTCAACGATATTGGCTGTCCCGTTGCGGTAAGTACTTCACGCCAAAGTTCGCCTTCGGGACTAATTTGCTTTCGTTTTGATATTGCAAGAGGCAGAGGGACATGAGTAAATTGGTTATGCCAGTAACCAATTAAGATGTCTGTTTTTCCAGTCATAGCGGCATCGACCCCCATCCGGCCTAATTCTGCAGCGAAAATAGAGTCATTCGCATTTGTTGGGACACTGCGGATCATATAACTCGGGTCTATATATTTTAAATCAACGGGTATTTGTTTATCTTTAAAATATTCAATTATTTT
>JAHJGZ010000022.1 GCA_018823795.1 Candidatus Omnitrophota bacterium | reverse complement strand
TTTAATTTGTTTATCAATATAGTGTGGAGTGTTTCTATCTTTTGTTTTAAATCACCATATATCAATACATTTGAAATAGTATGTACATCCGCCATTTCAGCAAAGACATTACCCGCCGGGAGCATCAGTCCGATACTACCAAGGATCCCTACCCGTAAAAAGTCGCGACGACCGGGCTTATTTGCTATGATGTCGAAAAGCACTTTGCTTGCAATGATAGTTGCTACCCCTATTACGGCACAGACTAAAACCGGTTTAACGAGGAATCCCACAGCAAACGTCGTTATTGCACCAATAATAGCAAAGATGACGGTGCCTGTTTTATCAGACACTGCTTTTCCAAGGAACGAAACGCCCTCTTCTTTTTGATAATCTTGTAATGAAAGGACAGTTACATCGCGACCGGCCTTTGTTGCTTCAATAAAAAAAGCAGGAAATACTCCTGTTACGTTACCAATCGCAACAGCCCTATCTTTTACATATTCCTGCATTGCCCGATCCATATAAATCTTTAATGCTTGATCACCTTCATAACGTTTCCCATCTTCTTGAAAGACAAGTTTAAAGTTTTCAAAACCTGCCTTCTGTAATAATTTCCCAACAAGTGTTTCAGATAATACTTGATCAATTATCGTATCACTGAACGTAATATTTGTTTTTGCACCCCACAGAATGCCTTGTTCTTCATACATCGCATAAAATATTTCAAACAGTTTCTCACAGGTTTCTTCATTAATGACATAATCGCGAAGGTGCGCTTTACCTTCAATCATATTGCCAAAAAGTGCGAATAGCTGCGATCCTAATTTTTTGTCTTTATCTTGATGTAAGGTGGTAGATGTTGAATACGCACCGTCATTTTGTAACGTTACATAAAAAGTGCCGATATATTGACCGTGACTGTTTTTTATCAAAACCTCAACGCTATAAAGTTCTTTCTCTGTCTTTGACGGATCCATCATCTGCGATTCTAAGGTGTATGCTGCTTTTGTTGCCTCATTGTCCTGGTAAATGGTTTTGCCATTCATATACTGCGCTATTCGCCGTGCCTTTATTTCATGAGGAGTTTCGTGCGATAAGGGTACAATCTCTGCCATCCGTTCTTCACGCTCCGGGACCTGAGCAGAAATGGTACCGACAACATACATCGCTGTTGTGATATCAGTAAAAAATAAGCGTTCAAGTGCTTGTTTTGCCCCCTCATCTTGTTTTTCATCGTATGCCGCCAAACGATCTACAATTACCTTAGGAGTATATTTTTCTACGATTTGCATTATTTCATTGAAACGCTTTTCTGTTGTCGTACGATACCACGCCGCACCATACACATTGATAAATGTTTGTTCGTTATCCTTAAATTGCTTAAAGGAATAATATCCATTTAAGAACAGATGCCGATAAACTTTCAGGGTTTTTTGTGAGATTTCATCAAGTTTCTCCAAGCAATACTGAACATCAGTAGTATTAGGATCCTTTATACGATTGATTCTTTGCAAAACAATTTCTTCCCATTCTTTGTTTTCTTTTGTCTCTTCGTCGTCAACGAGTTCTAAAAGTCTGCCAAGTTTATAGAAAACATTATTCATATTTTGACTTTTCATATCCAAATCAAACCGCGCATTGAATATTTCTGTAAATTTTTTTGCTGTTCTAATATCACGGTAGTGGGCATAAATAGCTGCGTGTGGCATAGTGCGCGATAACACATCCGCTGAACTCATTAAAAATTTATCCAATAAGTTTCTTCCCCTAATGCTTTGATTAAAATCTAACCAGTCACTTGAAATACTTCCATCATAATGAAAAGTGATTGTTCTGAGGAATAGTGCATCGTCAACTGTCTCACCGACTCTATGAGCAAAGATATTCATACGTTTTCCATCATCTTTTGGTTCAATAAATTTTACTAAAACAATGTCGTCATGACCGATTGCCCCGATATTAACTAACCTGTCTATTTTTTCCTCTAATCCCTTTTCATCTCCTTCATAATCGACTGGCTTAACGTTATTGCCTTTTCCAGCCGCTTCTTTTAGAATTTCGTACATCTCTTCACCGATATATTCTCGTGCGGGAACTGAAGCAAGGGCATCTAACGTTTGTTCTATTAATGCTCTTTTCGGTGCAATAAATTGACTGAATAATTGTTTGAGAAAATCCTTAATCGCGGAACGGGTAATAATTCCTATAATACTGGCCGTAATGCCGGCAACAAGAAACGCAAGAGGAAAAGAAGAAACCATAGCAAATCTGATATCTTGTGTCGCAGCTAAAAGACTACTGGGATCAAGCAATCCTACAAATGCACAGAAGAGCGTGACAAGGAATGCTTTACCTTGTGAAGGAAGCATTTGTGAAAAAAGATTCTTTTTGGGGGCTTTTCTTATCTCTTCTTCAATATCTTTTTCTATAGTCTTCCCCCGTTCTTGAAGGAATGTATTTAATTCATCCATGTCAACAGAATCGGCAGGCACCCGTTCCATGCGTTCACCTTCTCGCACATAGGCACGTTGCGCTGTAAAACCAAATATATGCTGCAATATCGTGGGCCACGAATTGGTATGCAGTTCTTTACGAACATCCCCTTCACCAAGATCAAATGCTTCCCAATCAGGCACATATCTCATAAGCTGTCTATTAACGATTCTTCTTATTGTTTCTTCACTGAGTGTCTTTTCATCTATTGCTTTTAATGCATTGATAAAAGGAAGATGTTTTCCATCAACGACTGCCCGTTTCTCAATGATAGCCTCTTCCCCCTCACCGATTACAATAACATCCTCTTTTAACCGGTTATCTTTTATAAAACTGATAATATCGGTCCATGAAGGACAGGGGGCATAAATCGGATCAGCCGTAATACCTTGTCCCGTATGAGAATGAATTGCACCATGGACATTTATGTAAGCGGGAATGTGCGTACTTACCGAATGGGAATCGCCAATATCAACAGTGACCACAACCCATTTGCTATTTTCATCCTGATAAGAATAGCCACCAAGTTCGGTGTTCTCGAGTAAAACATTACTCGTATAACGATACATCGCCTCTTTTGTATCAAACGTTACTGTATCATGTATCCCTTTAGCCGCTTTTTGGGTCATCACCGTATCATGGCGTTTCGTACTTTCTCGTATCTGCATCATACTTCTGCCTGCCCATAAGCCAAATCCGATAATGCAGAGGATCAGCACTATTGTTCTTAGGCGGATCGAACCTTTTTCTGAAGAAAGTACAGTATCTTTTTTCCCTTTAAACGACCGAAACCACCCGAATAAATAGAGTATCGTTATTCCGGCTGCGATTGCTCCAAGAAGCGGATGAAAGTAGGATGCAATGATGGGAAGCCCTAATGAAAACAACTTGATCTGATCGCCAGGTTTAGTGGAAGCAGTATCTTTCTTTTCTTTAACCGTATCCGCGTCGAGACGAATGACTGTTTTTAAATCTGCTTTTAAACTGATATGAATAAGACCATGCGCATCGTACGAAACGCCAAATCCTTCATCGTTGAGTTGCTGCATCATCTTTGTAGCAATCAAACCATCTATTGTCGTTTTTGCTTGTCGAACTGCTTGCTTAAGATCATTCCATTTTGTATATTCATTCAAACTACGATAAAAAATATTTTCGATATTATTAAAAAAATCGGCGTGTTGTGGAAACTGACTATTGAGTTCACTTAATTGTATATGGCGAGTATCGCGTAAAAGCCCAAGGACTGCATTACCAGTGGCATCACTTATATCAGATAAACCAGTTCTTATTAAGAATTCGCGAGGAACCATACTGAATGTCCCATTACGATTTTTTCGTTTTTCATATATTAAGAATGTCCGTTCATCACCAACAATGAAAATTCCTCCCTCTTTCAATTTCAAGCCTATTTTCTGAAGTGCTGTACGTGTTTCGTCAGCATTATAATAAAAAAATACATTCGTTGAGCGAACGATATCCGCTTCCCCCTCAATCGGCAATTCAAAACCACCTTTAATAAAATGGAGATTTGATTGTTCCGCTTCAAGTGCTTGAAAAGGATGAAAGGTGATTTTTTGTTCTTCCGTTTCATAATCACTTCCTTTACCGTGCTTCATCAAATCGTCCCGAACAACAAGTGCTTTTTCTTGAACCTCTTTATTTCCGACTAGATGATGATAGATATGTCTCTCATCATCTCTCAACCGTGATGCGGTATAGATAATATTGTCATTCTCATCAAAAAAGACTATACCAATTTCACGTTTCGTATGGCTGATAGAAAACTCAACAACGTAGGCAGGGATATTAATATCAACGCTAATCACCTGCGCACTGTCTTCTAACGTTTTAGCAAGCTCAAGCGTGGTAACAGCTGGATAGCCGGTCCCCATCTCTACAACGAGTGGTTCATAGGCTAGGTTTTTCTTCTCTAAATATTCTTTAATAAATGCATCAAGTTCCTTATTGCGTCCAGGCCACGTCGTTCCCGGTGTAATACGGCCAAGGGCAGGAGGTTTTCTTTCAGCAAACCAGCCTGGCGCTTCACCACGCCCCTCTGGGCGCTGGTTTAAAAACATTTTCTTGGCCAAAACATCATCACGTAATCTTTTCCCTGCAGCCCCTCTTTCAGGATGGTCATAGTAAAGAATAAGGTACAGTTCTTGCGCCTTCGCTTCCTTACCCTGCGCATCCCGATACGCCTTCGTCCAAATGGTTTCAAATCCTAAGCCCCGGTAATAGGTTTCAGTCCTCTCGTCCTCCATCGGATGAACGATAACCGCCCCCTGATATGTGTTACTGAGATATCTGCGGTTTTTGCGACTCTGTCCGATTACGCGGCTAATGAGAATCTTACCAAGGCCATTTTTTTGATAGGCCTCATCAACCTCCATGAGTTCAATTCCCCAGGTAAAGGCACGCTTTTCACCGCCAATACCGCGCTCACAGAAGGCAGAATAGGCCATTGCAATTATTTCACCCACATCATTTTTAATCGTAATGAGCCCGCCGTCAGGGTATTGTGTCCCGTCAGGTTTTTTAAATTGAGACATCTCACGCGCATCAAACCACTTTTGAGGGGGAAATATTCTACCCTCTTTCTCGCCCCAGTTTTCAATGACTGTATCAATCCTCTTCGGATCTAATATTTCCATGAGATACTTTTGCCCATCAATTTCAAAAGGACCGAACATAAACTCTGCTGTTGTATCTGTAGCAACTGTTCTTTGTTCACTCTCTTCTTTAATTTCGGTATCAACATGCTCTATGGCTTTTAATAAAAGGTAGAATTCTCTAAAACGTGCTGTATCAAAAGAAAAGTCTTCAGGCGATGCAACCCAATTTAAAGGTGCCATAATTGCTTCAATGATTAATTGCCGCGGCCAATATGAGTGAGGTATGCCGGATGTGCTTTCAGGAATTTGTTGCAATTGAGTGATTTTTAAAAAATCTTGAACATTCTCATAGGTCGTTAATCCTCTTGCAATATCGTTTATGAATCGTCCATTAAATTCTTTGAGAATGTTCACGTTTACTTCATCCAATATTTCTTCTTTAGATAACTGTTTATCTATTTCAGTAATAATTGGCTCTGCCTGCTGATACATGTCAGGATTATCATATATTGTTTTAAAGATTCGAGATAAAAAGGCACTGATTTTTTCCCAATGAGGCTGTATATTTTCATCAGCAAAAATTTCCTTAAGGAGGTCTGGTATTGGCATATACTCTTGCAATTTTTCTTCAATATCAGATAGGTCCTTCTCAGACACAAGGTCTTCTGGTTCTTCTACAGTGGCTTTTTCCTCAATCATATGACGCCATAAGGGTGCTTCGGTCACCACTCGTACATCCTTGTTGCCTTCTCGCACATTATCGACGAACATGACCTCTTGTGTCTGCCAGTTATCTTGGAAGGGATCTCTATACCAATCCTTCAATGTCCCGTCACTCAACCGTGTCTTTAACCGTTTCAGGTATTCAGCTTTGATAAATTCTCCTGTTGAACCATAAAAATGATTAATCCCAAGCACGCGGGCAAATACCATGATATGTTCCATTGCTTCCCTGCTCCACTCCATATACGGCTTTCGCTCTTCAGATGGTTTTATTTGTCGAAAGCCGCGACTGGGTTGAATTTCTTTAAAGAAAAGGGCTATTTCGCCGTCTATTATCGTAATATCAACCTTAAGCTGGCCAAAAGAACCGGGCATCGGGATAAACGCATCGTCTACCTCCAAATCGAGTACGTCTAATTCCGGATGAGCTTTTTTGAACGCTGCATCCGGTTCAACAGTAAAAACGTCAAATATATCGTCATAATAAACTTCTGCTAAAATTTTAGAATCATTAAAACGCCACGAAAAGTTTGTGTTCTGTTCGATAACACTTATTAAAAACTTTTTTAACTTCTCGAGGCGAGGCTGTGCTTGGTCATATACATCTTTCATCTTTTTCGCTTGTACATCTTTATCTGTTACATCTGTTTCCGGTAATTCCTGGCTACCGGCAGGCACGGCACGTCCTTCTTCTGCAGTAGATAAGTGCGCGGCATCACTAGGAGCGCTTCTTAAATCCAAAACTTTTTCATAAAATGAATTAACATTATCTATACCACTTGCAATGAGAAACCGTTCAAAACCAATTTCCCTAAGGTCTCTTATCGCATCTTTTGGATTCTGTGCATGTGAAAGAATTTGCTGAACACTCATTCCGAAACCAAACCAGTCATACACTTTATCAACTTCTTTACTGCCGTCTAGCCGCAATTTTGACAAATGAGTTCCTTGAGGAAAAAACATGCGATAGAAATTGCTTAATAATTCTTCCGCATTACTTTCATCGCCAAACTGTTCAAATGTTTTTTCAACATTAATAGGACTAAATATTGATACGCATTGTTTTGCTAATTTGAGTGCATTACTATATCTTTCTGCTTTATATTCAATTTTGGATGCATTATATAATTCAATTTGTTTAAACCATTTATTCCAATACGCACGCCATCTTCCGCTGAACGACTCGTCAACAGCGGTGTCAATAGTGTGAAAGAATTTCTTAACAATGACTTCTGTCTCATTGTTAAATTTAAAATTGAACTCGTGTTTAAAACGAATTGCCCGCAAAATGCTTAGATGATTTACGTATTGGTTAATATCCCCCCCCACAAATTTGAGAACTTGTTTTTTAATATCCTCTACAGCGTTAAAAGTATCGATGACTTTTCCATCAGAACATATTCCAATTGTGTTAATAGAAAGTTGGCACTTACCCAGGAATTGATCCATTGTGGGATCAACAGACACAAAATTCATTGTATTATTCTGTTCGTCGTAGTCATATAAACCTAAGTAATCAAGAACAAGCTCATCATTTATACGCCCATCTGTGATAAATTTATTCTCATTGTCTAACGTTATTCCTAAACTGTCACGCATCCTTTGAAATATTTCTTTTTTTCTAATAGCCACGTCCTTACGAATTAAAATATCGACATCGCCTTTTAATTTTATTTTTTTATTAAATAAGTAGTCGCGAACAACGCCCCCATATACAATAATCGATCCTGATGAAAGCCCCAATTCTTGTTCAATGCTAGACAGTATCTTCAAAAACACTTCAAGGCTATCTACGGTTCTACCCTTTTCATCTGATTTTCTTTCACTTATACCTGCAATTATAACGGAGTCATCGAGGGCCAGGCCAATAATGCCCGTCTCCTCCACTGGCGGCAATTCCTGGCTGCCGGCAGGCACGGCAAGTCCTTCTTCTTTCGCGGAAATTTGTGTCTGGCCAAACATCCTCTCCAACTCGTTCTGCATTTCATCGATAAAGCGTTCCAGCACCGTTTGATCGTGGACTGTTTTCCCTATCTCTTCTAATAAAACCGACAAGTTTAGCTTCTCTCCTCGAGAAAAGGCAGTATATATTTCTTGATGTAATTTTTCATTATTCACCACATAATCGATTGCCTTTGCAAGATCTATACATTGATCATTTTTGGTTTCATTGAGCCATTGTATTAATTGATTAACATCTGCTGGCGGTAATGGATTACCCTTTTTATCTATGAGTACCTGACTATGTATCCGATATCCTGCCTCCTGCACGATTTTTTCAAACGCTTCAACACCACTTGCGAGCCGAACGCCAGCGTTGAATCGACTTACCTGTAGTGGACTTGTTAATAGCGGATCAAGTGGTGCAATATTTCCCATCATGCGATCCATATAGGCAACATCTTCGACGATATTATTAATCTGTGGTGTCACGGTAAGGTAGGAAAGTCCTCTTTCTTTCATCAACTCAGTAAGCCCTGCAGAATGATAGCAACCAGCAACCAACACACCAGTCTGCTGTCCTTGTTCATCCATTTTTTCAACAAGATTATTCAACATAGCAGAATTTCTCTCATCAGCTAATAGGTAAAATTCGTCCACCAAATCAAGTATCTGATCCACATTAATGGTTGGGCTCACATCGGGAACCGCAATCGCATGGTTTGCAGCAAGTTGTTTTACTTTTTCATAAATACGGGAAAGTGCATAATCATTCTTATTCTTTCGAAACCGCTCGACATCTTCTTTGAGTGCTTTTAATGCTAATAAATGTTTCAGATGGGTGACCTTGTACCAGAGATCAATCAGAACAGTCTCATCGGTCGTATGTGCCAACTTTTTTCGTATTTCGTTATTGACATCAAGAACCTCAGGTAAGAGCCGCGCCATATCAACCATGGTATATTTATACCAGTACCGTATAGCCCGTTGCATCATATGAAATCGCTCTGTCGAAATGTTCTGTTTTACTGCAACACCATGCAGATAGAAAACAATATCTTTTTGTGTAATACTGCTCTCGTGATATTTTTTGAGATATTCGTGTATTGGTTTTCCATTCTCTTCTGCAACGACCTCAAGAAGTTTTTCAGAAAGCTCCTTTATTTCCTCATCAAGAAGTTCATAGTTAATAGTACCTTCCATGACAAAAACTTCTCGAAATTGTAAAAGATGCATATAATCAAAAGCATCCATTTCAAGCTCATCAAGTTTTTCATAGAGGACGGCGAGAAAATCGACCATATTCATGTGATTCGTTTCATATGAAGAGGCTTTTTCATCAAAGTTTTTGAGGTCTGCGTTATACAAAATATCCTTCAGGAGGGAGAGTTGGCCTTCTAATATCTCGATTTCCCTCTCAAGTTCTGCCTGTTTGCCGGCAACAGTGTAAAAGGCTTTAAAATCTTTTACAAATAGCTCCTGGTCCTCCAACCCATACAGGGTAAAATCCTGATCTGCTATCATTGAAGCATATTCTGCTCCAATAAATTTCCCCTCTTTAACGTAGTCCTTCCCTACTATCCTTTTCGGTTCTTCAAGGGGAAAATCTCGTAGTTCTTTTAAATCGTATTCGCCAATCGCACCCTCAATCCCTATAAACGGCATCCATGCCGTTTGATTACGCAGATTTTGACCTGAACTTTCATCAAGAAAGTTTTGATCGATAGATTTCACAGATTGGTCTGATTCATCTGTGTAATCAGCTTTTTTAATCTGTGGAATTAAATCGCAGATAATCTCCGCCAGGTTTTCCTGCGCTTCTGATGAGGAGTGGGCATCCTGAATATGGACAATTACCTTTTCATCCGTGCCTTTATAGCGTTGCGTAACCTTTCCGTGTTTTTCCGGAACGCTAATTTGATACACCGAGGGGGCAGATGAGCAGACGGTGGTTGTTGTAAATGTAATACAAACAACCAACGAAATGATTTTTAGTACCTGTTTTGCTTTCATAACTAACATTGCCCTCTGTACTGTCAAATTGCTATCTTTATTAACAATTTAGCCATTTAGCAATGTAGCCATTTGTCCTTACAAACAGAAAACCGGCTAAACCATTCTTTAGATAGAATGATCTACCCGGCTATCTTTTCCTAACTTTATTATTTGTTATTAGTTATCTGGCATATCAAGCTAGATTTTTGACCTATATAAAGACTAGCAGTTCATTATAAAATTGTCAATAGAGCTAACCTATTGTAAATGAATGTGTTATGGATATTATTGGCTCGGTAAGTATTAAATCGTCTTGGGCACAAAAAGGTAAGTAAGCTAATAAAAGGATATATATTACAAATAATTATTCATTCCACTCATACATAATCATTTTTTCCCGCTGACAATTCATATCATGACAGCTACCGCACGTATTCTGTATCTCTTTTTTCCTCAATTTTCCTTTGTGTATCCACACTTCCAGCATTTTTTCCATAGCAGTAGCCTCACTATTGAAATGCACACAGAGGTCATATAAAGAAACAGTCTTCCGTTCGATAAGCAGTTTTTTAATTTCAGTGAGCATAGCGGCCTCTTTTTCCCTTCCTCTTCAATACACTGATAAATCCTGCGAAAATTAAACAAATAAGAACAATCCATTCAAAAGAACTAACCGGATGTTGCCCAAAGCGCATCACTTGATAAAAAAGGGTTGAAACAATCCATGCCAACCCCGAGAGGTAAAAAACACTAAACAGGGTCCATTGTATATTTAATTCTCGATAGACCGCTGCAATCGAAGCCACACACGGCATATACAGAAGTATCATGAGAAGATAGGCAAAGGCCCCCACTCTCCCATCAAACTGTTTTCGTAAAATTTCATACATAGAATCAGTAACTTCCAATTCATTAACTGCTGTTTCAACGTCAGCACCAATTAATCCACGTATGGAAAATGGTAGAGAAAGGTGAGAAAGGTTTTCTGGAATGGTACGGAATGCATTCTGTATCCTTTTTGTGAGCGAAAAGGCTTCCCCGTCCTTTTCGCTATCTATGCCGACAGTATCGCTTCGTGAATATAAAGCATCAAGCGTTCCAATGACTGTTTCCTTAGCAAATATACCAGTAAACACCCCTACTGCTGCCGGCCAATTTTCATCACGCAAACCCATTGGTTTAAAAACGGGAACAAGTGTTTTGCCTATCGCGCTTAAAACAGAGTGTTCACTATCCTGGTTACCAAAAGACCCGTCAGTACCGAAAGAATTTAAAAAACTTAAAAGAACAACAACAAAAACAATAGCTTTACCTGCGCGGATGATAAATGTTTTGAGTCTTTCCCACGTGTGAATCAATATCCCACGAATGGTAGGAATATGATATGGCGGCAGTTCCATAATAAAACTGGAAGGCTCGCCTCCCAGAATAGTTCCTTTGAGTAAAAAAGCGGTCATAACGGCAAGGACAATACCGACAAGATACAGTGCAAATACAATCGTATCGCCACTTTCAGGGAAAAAAACAGCAGCAAATACCGCGTATACCGGCATGCGCGCACCACACGACATTAACGGGTTTATCATAATCGTCAATATGCGATCTTTTTCATTATCCAATGTCCGTGTTGCCATAATAGCAGGAACCGTACAACCAAAACCAACTAATAAGGGAACAAATGCTTTTCCGGGCAGTCCGATGGTCTTCATTGACCTGTCCATAATAAATGCTGCTCGTGCCATATAGCCGGAATCTTCAAGGATAGCGAGACATACAAACATAAAAAAAATAGGCGGAATAAACGTAGATACTGTTTGAATGCCACCGCCGATGCCATCAGCCAATATGGTCTGCATAAAGGAGGGTACACCGATACGCATAAGGAACATACCAAAACCATCAACACAGAGAGTCCCAAAAAGTAAATCAAAAAAATCGATAAAGCAATTACCGAGATTGATCGTTATCCAAAAGACAAAGTACATTGCACATAAAAAAAGAGGAATACCGAAGATGCGGTTGAGGGCAATTTTATCAATACTATCGGAGATGTCTTTTCGAACGATGTTAGTCTTATCGAGAACATTTTTACACATTGCATTAATAAATCCGTATCGTCCCTCAGCAATAATAATATCTGTTTCCTCGCCACGGATGTCTTCTATTTTCTTTTGTTCCCGGGCAACAAGCTCTTTCACTTCTGGGCATTGTTCGATTTTTTCCATATCGCTGTCCGTTTCCAATAACTTTATCGCCATCCACCGTGCATCATACCGCTCCGCAAGGTCTTCCGAGTGATGCAGCTTTAGGTGTGCAATAATTTTTGCGATCGCTTCTTCGATCTCTTCAGGAAAATGGACTCGTGTGGATGAAATGTGCTTTCGGTCGAGTACTCGATAAATAGTTTCCTTAAAAGCCTGAATACCTTCCTCTTTATGAGCAACCGTACACACAACGGGACAATCAAGGAGATGAGTTAATTGCTCAATTTTTATCTTGAGATTCTTCCGCTTTACCATGTCGATCATGTTGAGAACAATAACCAAGGGAACTTTCATTTCAATAAGCTGAATAGTCAAATATAAGGTTCGCTCCAGGTTTGACGCATCAACAATATTGACAACCACATCCGGCTTTTTCCTCAAGATATAATCTCGTGCAATCTTTTCATCCCGTGAAGATGTGGACAGGGAATAGATACCCGGCAAGTCTATCACATCGATTTTTTTTCCCTTATAATCAAGGCTTCCCACTTTACGCTCGACAGTCACACCGGGCCAGTTTCCTACCGTTTGTTTTGCCCCCGTCAACGCATTAAACAATGTGGTTTTGCCACTATTGGGGTTACCGGCTATCGCTATTTTCCACTTTTTTTTCATAAAACCTTTTCGCAATCCTCATCACTTTCTTTTTTTCTCTTTACACTTTTTCACGCTACACACACGACGCTTACCGGTTTTTGCATAATGATCAAAATGTTTTAACCACTGTGGTCTCTCCTTCTCAGGATTTGTTTCCACAAATTCGATAAACGCTGCAAGTTTTTTAAATGTTTCAGCACTCATAGCATGTTCTATTTTGCACGCATCAACCATTGCAATATTAGTATCAATCTGTAAAATATTGGTTAGGAATCTAACAAGAAGATCATGGCGCCTTTGGATTTCATGGGCTATTCGTTCCCCTCCCTGTGTTAAGGTAACGTACCCATATCGTTCATGCACAACAAGTCCTGCACGTGAAAGAGTCATTAACGCAGCAGTAACACTTGATGTTTTAACATCCATTAACTGGCTGATATCACGCACGCGCGCAATAGTATTTTTCTTCTTCAGTTGCGCGATTACCTCCAAGTAGTCCTCCATCGTAGCGCTCAGTTTTATCTTCATACCGGATCCTTTGGTAATATGGTTGATGAATCTTAAAATGTTAGACTACTCTAACATATGGCCTATTGTTCGTCAATCGATAAAAACAACATGTGGTTCACTACTCTAAGGAAATAAGAGGGGTGCGTTCTGCTACCTTTTTTTTAGCGCGCCGATGCCGCTTTTTCTTCTGACGCCGTATCTTCTCGTGCCTCTGCGACAGGGCGGATTTCCTTCCAAACTGCATGTTTTCAATGAGCTCGGTAAGACGCCGCCTGGCAAGAAATCGGTTGAGCGCTTGATTACGTGATGTCTGGCATTTTATTTCAATGCCGGTTGGTATGTGCTTGAGGTACACACATGTGGCGGTTTTATTTACCTTTTGCCCGCCATGACCACTCGCACGTATGAATTGTTCGTATAAATCCTTTTCATGAATACCAAGCATAATCATTTTTTTCTTTAAATTGTCACGCTTGGCTTTTGTAACCGTCATGATTGTATTATCTATACCTAAATATCAACCGTATTATATCTTTTAAATATATGAGAACTATGGCTAACAGTAACCCGATTAAAAAGCGAATATCACTCACAAAAGCAAGGATATTATCTAGCAAATTCCCTTTTGTGCTACTTGCGTGTGCTTCACTTGTGTTGCCACGAGCAAACAAACCTTTATTTCCGCTTGTTTCAGTAGTTTGTTCATCACCTGTTGCAATCTCATCAAGCGATAATTTTACATAATCGGCAGAG
>JAHJGZ010000226.1 GCA_018823795.1 Candidatus Omnitrophota bacterium | reverse complement strand
TCCTGGTGATGAAATCTTAAAAAAGATTATGGACAGTTCAAAAAGTATTTTAGGAGACAATAATATTAATCACATACGGATTGATTTAAAAGAAAATCCAGCGAATATGGTATGGCTGTGGGGACAAGGGATAACGCCGCAGCTTGATAGTTTTAAAGATAAATTTGGCGTTAGTGGATCAATCATTTCTGCGGTTGATTTGATTAAAGGTATTGGACGTCTTATCGGTTTAACCGTGATTGATGTTCCCGGTGCCACTGGCTATGTTGATACAAACTATGAAGGAAAAGTAACCTATGGATTAGATTCATTAGATGAAAAGGATTTTGTTTTTATTCATGTTGAAGCGCCGGATGAAGCGGGGCATGAAGGAAATCTCAAATTAAAAATATCTGCTATTGAGGCCTTTGATTATCATATTGTCGGTGCAGTAAGAAAATATTGCGAAGAAAATCGTGATACCAAAGTATTAATTGTTCCCGATCATGCTACCCCGATTGTAAAACGCACGCACACTCGTGACTGTGTCCCTTTTATCATGAGCGGTAAAAATATAGTAAAAGATGAGATAGAAAAGTTTTCTGAGCGTACGGCAAAATATTCTTCATGGAAAGTTCCTGAAGGACATAAGTTAATGGAACAGTTTATAGATTGAGGTAGTATGGCACTTATTGTACAAAAATATGGCGGCAGTTCTGTTAAGGATCCGGCACATATCAAAAATGTTGCCAGGCGTATTGTTAGGACTAAACGAAAAAAGAACAAAGTGGTTGTTGTCGTTTCTGCTTTAGGAGATACGACCGATATTTTATTAGATTTAGCGGAGCAGATTACACACGATCCGTCTAATCGTGAGATGGATATGTTGTTGTCAACGGGGGAGCAGGTCTCTGTTTCATTGCTTACGATGGCTATTCATGAGCTCGGTGAAAGGGCGGTTTCTTTTACTGGTTACCAAGTGGGAATTGTTACTGACACTTCACATACCAACGCGCGTATTGTTGATGTTAATACAAAAAAACTATCAAACGCCTTGAAAAAAAACAGCATTGTAATTGTGGCGGGTTTTCAAGGTAAAACGATAGATGAAGAAATAACGACGCTCGGGCGTGGGGGATCTGATTTAACTGCGGTGGCACTTGCTGCGGCATTAAAAGCAAAACGGTGTGAGATTTATACAGATGTCGATGGTGTTTTTACCACTGATCCCCGTATTGAAAAACAGGCACAGAAAATCGACACGCTTAGTTATGAGGAAATGCTTGAGCTTGCCTCCTTAGGAGCGCAGATTATGCAATCACGTTCGATTGAGGTAGCGGATAAATATAATGTTCCGATTTATGTTTGTAATAGTAAAAATGAAAAACCCGGGACATTAATTACAAGGGAGGTTAAGAAAATGGAAAAGGTATTAGTGCGTGGTATTGCACTGAATAGAAATGAAGCAAAAATAACTGTTTTTGGTGTTCCTGATCGACCGGGTATTGCTGCTACGATTTTTAAGATATTAGCGGAACGGAACATCAATGTCGATATGATTATTCAAAACAAAACAGTCAGCAATCGGACAGATATTTCCTTTACTATTATGAAAAGTGAATTACGCAAGGCATTACCGATTGTAAAGAAAGCTGCTCATAAAGTTAAAGCTAAAAATATTCTTATCGATGAAAATATCGCGAAGCTCAGCGTCGTTGGTATTGGTATGCGGTCTCACACGGGAGTTGCCTTCAAGTTGTTTAGTGCGCTAGCCGAAAAGAAGATTAATATTGATATGATATCGACATCAGAAATTAAGATTTCATGTATTATTGCGAGCAAAAAAGCACGACAAGCGGTTCAGGCAATCCATAAAAAGTTTAATTTAAATAAAAAAAATAAGGATTAGTTATGAAAACGATTAAAATATATGATACTACCTTACGTGATGGCACACAGGCAGAGGGGATTTCTCTCTCCTTAAATGATAAATTGAAAATTGCCAAGCGATTAGATCAATTTGGTATTCACTATATTGAAGGTGGGTGGCCGGGATCTAATCCGAAGGATATGAATTTTTTTAAAGAAGTCAAAAAACTTAAATTTAAAGTTGCCAAAGTCGCTGCATTTGGTTCTACGCGGCGTCCTCATACGAAAGCTTCTGATGATGCAAATATAAATTTTCTTTTAAAAGCTCAAACAGACGTAGTGACCGTATTTGGAAAAAGTTGGACGTTGCACGTTACGGATGTTTTTAAGACATCACTCAAAGAAAATCTTTCGATGATTTATGATACGGTCAATTACTTAAAAAGTAAGAAAAAAGAAGTTATTTTCGATGCTGAGCATTTTTTCGATGGGTATAATGCGGATTCTCAATATGCATTAGATGCCCTTCGTACTGCGGTTCAGGCGGGATGCGACCTTGTCTGTTTATGTGATACAAACGGGGGAATGCTGCCAAAACAAATTAAGGATATTATTCACGTCGTAAAACGCGAAATCGAAGTACCGTTAGGGATCCATTGTCATAATGATAGCGATCTAGCTGTTGCAAACTCTATCACGGCACTTGAAGAAGGGTGTGAGCATGTTCAGGGGACCATTAACGGTATCGGCGAGCGGTGTGGCAATGCTAATCTCGTTAGTATTATTCCGATTATACAGTTAAAAATGGGGATGAAAAGTATTGCACAAACAAAATTAGAAGAACTAACAGAAACAAGTCGTTATGTTTCCGAAGTGTGTAATATGTCCATTAATGATACATTCCCTTTTGTGGGTAAATCAGCTTTTGCACATAAAGGTGGGGTGCATGTCAATGCAATGATGAAAAATCCTGAAACATATGAACATATTAAGCCACATACGGTTGGCAATAAAACTCGCTTCCTTATTTCAGAATTGAGTGGCAAAACAAATATTTTGCTTAAAGCAAAAGAACTTGATATGAATCTTGATAAAGAGACTCCCGAGACGAAAGAGATATTACAGAAGGTGCAAGACCTTGAAAATGAAGGCTATCAGTTTGAAGCTGCTGAAGCATCGTTTGAGTTATTAATGAAAAAAACATTAAAGCAATACCATCCGTTTTTTGAATTGTGTGGATGGCGTACCAGTGTTGAAAAACGGGAAGATGGTACAGTACTCTCAGAAGCAACAGTTAAGGTGAAAGTTAAAGGGCAGGAGGAATTGTCTGCCGGTTCAGGAGATGGCCCCGTTAATGCATTGGATAATGCATTTCGTAAAGCACTTTCGAAATTCTATCCTATTGTTAATACCATACATCTGACCGATTATAAAGTACGAGTGATTGATAGTGGTGCAGGAACCGCTGCGAGAGTACGGGTGTTTGTTCAATTTCGTGATGAAAAGAATGATTGGACAACAGTTGGTGTTTCTGAAAATATTATTGAAGCAAGCTGGCATGCGTTAGTAGAAGCCATTGAATATAAACTACTTAAAGGATAAAGGATAAAGGATAAAATGAACACTTTATCTTTTATCTTTTATCCTTTTTTTGTAGATGAGGAACCATTATGGAACTGCCAAAAACATACAATGCAAAGACTGTAGAAGAAAAGTGGTATAAGACCTGGGAGGAAAAAGGGTATTTTGTTCCTAAACTTGACGGGAAGAAAAAACCG
>JAHJGZ010000239.1 GCA_018823795.1 Candidatus Omnitrophota bacterium | reverse complement strand
CTGGTTTTATTTTTATTTTCGAAAGGCCGGAAGATGCCCGGGCTGCTTTTAAAATCACCAAGAGGCGAGAAGGACGCTAAAAAGATCGTTCAAGAGGCAAACAATCTAAAGAAACTGAAGGAGTGTCTTAACGGTTGGGAATATGAAGAGACGATTCCTCGCTTATTTGATATGACCTCTGATGGTAAAAATACCTATCTGGTGATGGGGGTATTAAAAGGAATTTTGATGGCCCATTATTTGAGATGTCCAGTAAAAAAAGCCTTTACCCGAGAAAATTTGCTAATTCAGTCTGTCCTAAATTGGCTAATCCAGTTTCACAAAAAGACATGGCAGACAAAGGTCACGGTCAATAGATACATTCAAGACTATTTATCTCCTTTGATAGAGAAAAATATTGATCGGATGACCCCGCATCTGGAAAATGTGTGGGAATCAGCTACAGAGAGGCTAAATAAAATGGGAAATGAATCCATCCCTATTACCCTTTGTCACACCGACTTTAACCCATACAATATTTAGTTGATGCAGGAGAAATATCCGGAGTCATCGACTGGACAGACCTACGGGAAGACATTCCATTAATAGATTTTTTCAACTTTTTTACCATGCTTATCTGTAGCCTTCCCTATAGAGATTACTCTAAAATTAAAGATAGATTCAAAACATTTTATCTCTCTAATCAATTTAAGCAGATACGAAGGGTTTATTTTGAGTACCTGAAATATTTTAATAAAGAGCTTAACATTCCGAAGGAAATAACGAGTGCCTTTTACCAGATCTATCTTATTCTGATGGCCTTAAAATGGGAAAGAGGGACAGATTCACACAGTCGATGGGAAGATGTGGTGCAAGCTTATACTCAGAAAATGGGAGGACAGTTCTCCGACGATGATAGCTAAGAGGTTCTCTTCCAAGTCATTTTATAAGTTAATGTTGGCCGTCATGATTGGCCTTTTCTGTTGCCTTGTTGATAAGACAATTCTTTATATTGCTTTAAGTATTGGTATATACTTTATCTCCTTTTATCTTCTCTATCTATCTACCCGCACTCTAAATCTAATCACCCCAGCCTATCTTTATTTTTTCTTTTATACCATTTATTTTTATATATGGGCTGTGTTTATTGTTGCCAGGGGGAAAAGCTATCGTATTGGAGAAGTAGTCATCTCTGGACCTGGCTATGATCTTATCCTGGCTGCAACTTTAGGGATCCTTTGCTTTAGCTTTGGGGTGCTATTATCATCTTCATTTTTAAGATTCAGGCCACTTAAAGAATTATTATTATTCAGACAGCGAAAATGGCTCAATGATCTGCAAGGAACACCCTTTAACATTGCTATCTCCTTGTTAGTCCTTCTCTCTCTATCCTTGGCCATAACATTCTTTGTCAAACAGGGTATCCCAATTCTTGCTTATACTGAAGCATTGGGGTCAGACAGTTTCTTTGGCAAGATGGGTGAGGCCAGGATCAATGCCCAACGGGGTGCTGGATACTTTATGCAGGGGATTACACTTATGCTCCCATTCTGCACATTAGTGCTCTATGCCAAAGGCCTATTAGAAGAACAGCGAATATGGAAATTATGGGCCTTTTTAATTACCACATTAACTATTGTAATGATGATTTCTCTGACCTCACGCGGCCATTTCGCCATTTTCCTGGTACTATTGTTTCTTCTTCATCAATTATTGACCAAACAGGTTAATTGGAAAAAAGCAGGCTTCTTCTTCTCTTTGTTTTTCGTTCTCTTTGTTGGGGCTTCAATATTTAAAATGGGTTATTTTTTAACCATTGAAAATGTGCCCGAATTGCTAATAGATACCTTCGATATTTTTACCCACCGTCTGAGTATGGGGGCGCAGCAGTTTCATGCCATGCTTCAAATCTTTCCTGAGCCTAATCCCTTTTTGTTTGGCGTTAGTTACATCTGGGATATTAAAGGGATACTTCCAGGGCCTGACATCGGATTTAATGCCTGGGTCTTTACGCTTATTTATCCATTCCGCATGGTCGGAAGTAATGTTACACCTTTAAGTATAGGCGAATTCTATGCCAATTTTGGTTGGCCTGGAATAATCATGGGCTCATTCCTCTTGGGTCTCCTTCTCCAGACCATTTACATCAGATTCATCCGTTCCCAGGGGAAAATAAGTCATTTAGTTGCCTTTGTGGTATTCTCAACCTATATCGCCAAAAGCTCTATGAATGGCTTGGGAGCAATAATATCTGAGCCAATTATTTCTATGGCCGGAAGCTATTTCTTGCTAATAACTATGCTTGGTTTCTTTAGAAGAACAACTAAGGAGTACCTATGCCCAAAACCCTGCTAACTATCTCTGTTGTTATTGGCAGCAACGAATCATTGATCATTCCTTGCCTTGCTTCAATATGTCAGGGGACAAAGAGTAAATTCGATATCTATGTTGTTTCAAACCAGTCATCCGCTGAAATAGTGAATGAAATAAAAAGACAATTTCCTGCAGTAAATATTGTCCTGAATTCATCTTGCAAGGGTTTTGCAGAAAATCATAATTATGTCATGGAGTGCTCTGATTCGGAATATGTGCTCATACTCAATGACGATACTCTGTTACCTGATGGAAGTATAGATAAACTCACAGAATTTATGGAGAAAAATAAGAAGATTGGCGTTGTCTCTCCGAAATTAATAAACCCTGACGGTTCCCTTCAGCCTTCTACCTATAGATTCCCTAACCTTATAACTATCTTTTTGGGTTTGTCTGGATTACGCTCTTCTATACACCCCACAGAGACTGTTCTGAGATTGGTTAACCTTGTGGAAAAATCTTTTGGTCTTAAGGGAAAATCAAGATTATGGAAGCACGATTATACAACCGAGGTGGACACCTTTAAAGGAGCCTGTACACTCGTTCGGCGAAAGGCAATCAATGAGGTGGGCCTGATGGATGAGGTCACATTATTCT
>JAHJGZ010000225.1 GCA_018823795.1 Candidatus Omnitrophota bacterium | reverse complement strand
GGCTGTTGACCATTTATTATAGTTTTCAGCCGATTGGAACAATTGATTCAAGAAAGAACAAAGTTTTTAAATAACAAAAAGTGTAACCTATGTCTCCGGTTTAAAATGTTACCCATGTTTCGGTTGCACACCCCGTCGCCTCACGCGGGACGAAATTCGCACGACGCATTTTTCTTTTCGTCTTTTTCTTTATTAACTTTATAGATATCATACGGGAGAAGAAGTGTATCTAACACAAACGAAAAGAGGATATCACAGGTACCCCAAATAGCAAGAGACCTTCCTAATCCTCCCCACTCATCAGCGTCACATGAATACCCTTTCATCGCCCGCATATCTTCTTTCACTCCCGGATAG
Organism: Candidatus Omnitrophota bacterium; assembly: GCA_018823795.1. Classification (GTDB taxonomy): domain Bacteria; phylum Omnitrophota; class Omnitrophia; order JAHJGZ01; family JAHJGZ01; genus JAHJGZ01. The sequence goes on along the minus strand of JAHJGZ010000225.1, from coordinate 3,100 downwards.
ACTCGAGGAGTAACATCAGTTCTATGAGCATGGATTGAGGAACAGCCGGTTAGTAAGTGGGTTAACAATAGGAAGATTATTAATGCAAGGTTGTTTTTCATGAGGATCCGCATAATTTTTTTTACATGACGACATACTTTAGCGAGAGATAACGAAGCTAAAGTATATGTCGGAATGTATCCCGACGAGTAGGGCACAATCGCTGTAAAATTGTGCCCTCGTTTACGAGTCGGGACACTGTTTATAACTCCGGGCTAATTCAGGGGACACATTACTTATTTTTAATTAAGTATTGTGTCCCCAGAACTATCATCATGCTGAAGAGCAAGGGGCGTAATAGCAGCTAATGATTTACCAACAATACCTTGGAGATCACCATACATACCCGATGTATTATCAATCACTTTTCTGAGTTGTTTTTCCCGATTAGCCCAAATTGCCTGCATTGCTTTCCGTTCTTTTTCTAGTTGTGTCTGAAGACTTGTAAAAGCTTCCAACATGATTGCAATTCTGTTTTTAAATTCCGAGCCTGTCACATAGTGATATAAATAGTCTTTTTTTTCGGTTTGCCCAATCATAGCCTGCCGCAATGATGATATAGCAATAAGCTCTTTTCGTAACGCGGCGGCCAGACACAAAGCAGTAGCAAAATCTGTAACCCAAATGTCTTTGACTTGAAAAAAGAATCTTTTTCCTTTCGGTAAAGTTTCTGACACAAGAACTGCGATCTCAGCTTTTTCAGATTGTTGGTCACCTCGAATTTTTGATAGCCATCCTTCATTCCAAGCCTTTGTTCTCTTAGATTCCCAAATTATTTTTCCACAGATTCTTCCTGAATTTGTTTTAACTTCCTGAATTACATCTGCCCCCTTTATACCTTTGCCTACAGGAGTAATAACATCAAACTGAAATTCTTCGCGTAGTATATCTTCAAGTATCAATTCAGCAATTTCTCCTTGTGCTTGTTGAGACCCCTGCTCTAATTTCCGTTTCATATCGGTTACTTGTTTACACATGTCTTCGATCTGCTTATCTTTTCCTGCATTCTCGAATTTGTGTTTTTCTTCTGTTACCTGAAGAACTTCAGCTCGAATTTTATTTCTTTCTCCATCAATCTTGCGTGCAACTTCAAGCTCTATCTTTTCCTTTTCTTTTTGAAGCTCTCGCTTTTCTTTACGAAATACTAGTTCCTTTTGCTGAGCATCAGATAGTGTCTGTTTAACAGAAGCAAGCTCATCCTCTAAAACTTTAACTTCAATCCCCTGTTTTGCTGCATATTGTTTAAATGCTTCTTTTTTAATTTTTTCTCGTTCTTGTTCGAGCTTCTTTTCCAATTCTAAGTCTAGCGTTTTTTTTCTCTCATCAAGTTCTCTCTGCTTCTTTCGCAGTGTCAATTCAGCTTCGCGAGTTTCGTCAAGCTGCTTTGTTTTTTTATCGAGTTGTGCATTTAAATCCTTCATTTCGACAGCAGTCTCATCAGCAATTTCTTCCTTAAGCTTCTTACGTAATATTTCTCTTTCCTCACTTAACTTACTCTGCAACTCTTTCTCATATCTTTCACGTATTTCGCTTTCCACCCTTTCGGTAAGACCTTTTGACATTTCAAATTCAAACTTACATTTTGGACATTTAATTATTTGTTGACTCACAACATCCTCCTTCTAGCAAAATGCGATATGGGGAAGCGAACATGCTTCCCCATATCGTGATACAATTAATTTGTTACAGTTGTTAAATAATGCAAAGCAACGGTCTTGTATAAATTATCCCAATGGTTATCATCTTTCCCCACCGCATTAGGTTTTCTGCCGTAGGTCAAGCTTGTTTTATATGTTGTTTCGACAAGATTAGCAGCGACCGAATCAAAAAAGTGAAGGACTTCTCGAAAATTGGAGACTTTCCAACTGTAGCTACTCCCATCATCACTTATTTTAATCAAAAATCGTAATGCGCCAAAGATAGGGTATAATGTCCCAGCATGTAATTTATCTTGTGCATCTTGATCGGTAAATACAAATTTATATTTACCTCTCGTTCTGTGATCATAAACTCCCTTCATCTTACCAGCTGCACCTTTTCTCTCTTGATTATACCTTTTTCGACTTTCTATATGGATATAATCATGTAGAGTTAAGATGTCCTTTAATAACGGTCTTAGCATTTTAAAAGATTCAGGATCTTTTTCATACAGGTCCAAACAAGATGCTTTTGAAGTGTAGGCGATTTTTGGATGTGACGTCCCATTAAAATGTTTTACATTGAACAGAGTTAAAAAAGATAATATTTCGCGAATATCTACGGCCTTTTTTTCATTCTGTTTATAAGAAACTTGTTCTGCATAAGACATGTTCTTAATTTCTTCTTTAACCCATTCAAAAGCACCCTCCAAATTTGCTAAGCTCGCTTGTTGCACTTGTACCGCTGTATTAAGGCCACCGGTAATGTCAACTATCATCTCACTCGGAACACCTGTGATAATTTCAAATTTAACATATTGATCTTCTGGACAAGATTGTTTACGTTGAGCGTTAAGGACTATTTCATACGTATGCGCACCATCAGCAATGCCGCCCTTTTCTCCTAAATGGATACCAATATTTTTTTTATCGCTACTATAATCAACCTTGTTGGCAAGAATAGTAATCCCTTTATTCTTTAGGTGAAAAGTAAGATCTTCAGAATCTTCAAGACTTTCTTGAATGTCCTTATAAATGCCATAATCAATTCTTTGTTCTCGAGGATTTGGTTCTTTTGAAATGCCTTGCGGAATATCCTTTGCTTTGCAAAGAATTATATGATGTTCGATATTAAAAGCGGTGTCTTCATCGACACGTTGATTGAGTGGATCAGGATATTTTCTTGAATATTCAGCTTTAAGAGAAATTTTTTTTGGTAATGTTTCAGTATTCATATTGCCCTCCATTTTATTATATCTTATTTAAATGGTTAACTTCCCCCGTCCGGGGCCTAAAAACAAAAAACTACATAAGCAATTCGCTCATGTAGTTTCATTTTTTATGCAATCATATTTACCACCTCCTTCCGGTCCTATTGACCATCTTTAATTATGCGAGTCCACGCTTAACTAAATATATTATAT